>NZ_JANSHJ010000028.1:0-31474 GCF_047502615.1 Synechococcus sp. W60.3
CTGGCCAGGGATCCCTTCCTAAAAAGCTCAAGACATTTCTCCGGCACGCTGCTGAGGCAACTCATCCAAGCCACTCTCCCCTTTTGCAAGAAGTGAGTCTGGCATCGGAATCCCTACTCCTCCGGATCCATCCGCCTCAGTCCATTAACCCAATCTACAGCCCTTGCAGCACCGTATCGGGGCGGGCCGACAGATTCTGGATGCGGGTATCCTGGGCAGGCGGGGTGTCTGCTTGGGTGAACACGCCGATCTGCCGCAAATACCGAGCCAAGGCATCTTGCTCGCTGCCGGGGGTGTCGAAGGTAATGCCAGAGCTGGGGGCCAAGTTGACCCGGTTGGGGTTGGACAGGCGAGGGAAGGGATAGTCATCCCCACCATTGGCCAAGAAGTCCAGGGTCACCAGGCGGAAGGTGCGTCTGGGATCCCCTTGCACTTGGCCGTTGCGCACCACCACATCCCGACCTGTGGGCGTATCCACCCGCAAGGAGAGGACGCGGGATCCCGGTGGCCGCGAGGGATCAAAGCTAAAGGCAAAGCCGCCAATTTGCGGGAAACGGCCTGGCGTGGCTCCCGGCTGGGTTTGCGCCACCCCGTGTTCCACTATCTGCTTCAGTTCCTCAGCGGTAACAGTCAACAGAGAGAGGCCGTTGTTAAAAGCAAGGGCCGTTTCGATGTCCAGCTGAGAGATTTGACCGGACTGCTTGCCGGCCTCAGGGTTAGCCACCGGTGGGATCCGCTGCACCGGCTCACCGCCGCCACCACCAGTGGTAGCCCCAATGGGAGCGCGAATGCCGCCGCCATTTTTCAGGGAGATAACCGTAGAAGGATCGACCGTTCTGGCGTAGGCCAAGTTGGCATCGGCCGTGAGGTTGCCCAGGTTGGTTTCCTCGGTGCGCACCCGGCCCGCAGGCCGTTGAGGAATTGGGTGGTAGAGCCAAAGGTGCGGCCATCCTTGGTGCGGATGATGTTGCCGATCTCGTTGGCGATCCGCACCACGTCGGGGTTGGGGGTGCCGCGCACGGCTGCTACCCCTTGGTCGTCGGTGGCATAGGCGCCGCTCACCGGATCGATGCGGGCAATCAACCCGTTGGCGTCGAAACCGACCACCAAGCGGCCCACGTAGCGGTAGTTGGCGCCGGTGTTCACCACTGCCACGGGTTGGCCGCTGGCCGAGGAGCGCAGGATGGGGTAGTCACCTGTGCGCACATCTTCAGGGCGCAGGCGGTCGGTGGGCTTGGCGATCACCCGGTGGGAGCCGCCGGCGATGATGATGTCCACATCCCGCAGTTGGCTGGCTAGGGTTACCTCGTTTTGGAGCTGCTGCAGGTGGGCCAGGAGGATGATCTTGTTAATGCCCTGGCCGGTGAGCTGGTTGACGAAGTTCTGGATGAGGGCGGCATTCACCTGGTCGGTGTCGTCCACTTTGCCTTCCACCCTCACCTCAGGGCCAGGGCTAGAGATGGCGGCCAGGCGCGTAGTGGTGGCACCCACCAGGCCGATCCGCTGCCCTCCCACCGTAATCACCGCCGTCTTGACGATCTTGCCGCGGATGGAGCTGGCCTCTTGGCCATCGGCAGCAAAGTCAGAGCTGGTCAATTCGCCAGTGCCGCTGAAGCTGAGGTTGGCGCTCAAGTAGGGAAAGCGGGCGCCCGCGTAGCCGCGGCTGGTGTCGGGTCGGATCAAGTCGCGAATTTGGCGTGTGCCTTGGTCAAATTCATGGTTGCCAAAGGCAGCCGCCTCGAAGCCGATGGCGTTGATGATTTCAATGTCGGCTTTGCCAGGAGTGCGGTCATACCGGCCCCGCAGCGAGGGATCCGTGCTGGCGTTGTAGAAGGGGCTGGGGATGTAGTTGTCGCCGCTGGAGAGCACCACCGTGTTGGGAAATGCGGGCCGCAGCGCGTTGACCACGGCGGAGAAGCGGGGGGCATCCTGAACGGCGGCAATGGAAGCTTCCAAGTCGCTGGCGTGCAAAATCTGCAGCGTAAAAGCGGGCGGCTGAGTGGAGAGGGTGACGTTGGGGTCCGAGGCGATAAACCCTGACCCGCCGCCGGACGAGGGAACTGAGCTGCTGCTGGTACCGCAGGCGCTGGCCAGGCTCAGCACCAGGCAGCACAGCCCAACCCACAGGGACTTGGCCAGAGGGTTCAGCCAAGCCGGAAGCCATCTCTTGGCAGGGGCAGACCCTCGAGCGCGACAAGCTGGTTTCATGACAATTCCTTCACTCCATCCGCAAGAGAGGACGCATCCGCGTTCACCAAATTTTCGGGCTGGAGGCCCGCACCATAGCCGCAGGCTTGGTGTCGGGAGGAAAGCCCTCCTCTATATAGGTTTGCCGGCCAAAGTCTGGATGAACTACAATAAGCCCATGAGCCAGACTATCTCTGTACGTTGCAAGCTGATAGTCCCACAAGAGTTGCGTCAAGAAATTGACCGCACTTTGCAGGGCTTTGCGAATGCTTGCAACCAGATTCTCGACACCGCCAAACAAAAGAACTGCTGGAACACCGCCAAGCTGCACCACTTGGTCTATCGGCCGGTAAGGGCAGCAACGGGGCTGAAAGCCAACCACGTCTGTCAGGCGCTCCGTCGGGTGATTAGCAATGCCAAGGCGGTGAAGCAAGTCCACAAGTTCCGCCCCACCAGTCTGACTTTGGACGCTCGTACTTTTAAGTACCGAGAGTCCAACCAAGCCGTGGGCGTGACCCTGATGAGCGGACGGGTTTGGCTCAAGCTCAAGATTGGCGGTTATCAAATCGCTTTGCTGCGGGGGCAAACGCCCACCAGCGCTACTCTGTCCAAGACCAAGCAAGGGGACTACTACATCAACATTGCTGTTGAGTTGGACACTCCCCCGACTGGCAAAACTCCAAAGGTAATCGGAGTTGACTTGGGCAGGCGGGATATCGCCACCGCTAGCAACGGACGCTCTTGGAGTGGAGAGCACATCCAGGCCGTCCGTGACCGGTTCAGCCGTGTACGCGCCAAGGTTCAATCCAAACGCACTCGCAGCTCTAGGAGGCTGCTGAGAAGGCTCTCTGGGAGAGAACGGCGCTACCAGACATGGCTGAACCATAACATCAGCAAAACCTTGGTCAGGGATGCCCAGGCTATTGGTGCGGCACTGGCTTTTGAAGACTTGACAGGCATCAGAGATTGCTTGAATCAGAAGTCTCGGAGTAAGGCTGAGCGGCGCAGGACTAACAACTGGGCGTTCTACCAGCTCAGGATGTTTGTGGCCTACAAGGCTGCCATTGCTGGAGTACCTGTGGTGCTGGTGCCGCCTGCCTACACCAGCCAGACCTGCCATAAATGCCTGCACATCCACCCTGAGCGGGGTAAGTCCTACCGCAATGGTAAGTCGTTCAAGTGTGGGCATTGTGGGTGGGAAGGGGATGCTGACCATAACGCTGCTCAAGTAATCTCTCTCCTTGGGGCGACTGTAAACTCGCCTGAAATTCCGAAACTTAGCTGTCCTCTGGGGCCGCTAGGGATTGGGATAAAGCCCGCACCCTGCGCATAGCGCGGGTGTCGGGTAGTTTACGTTACCAGGGGTGGGATGGGGGTTTCGTTATGGCCTGTCTAAGGTTAGGTCAAGTTTAGGTTAAGCTTCCCCTGGATCCCAGCCAAATTGTTGCAAGTCCACCTGGCCCTCGGCGTCGAAGGGGATCCCTTCGGCTTGGAGTAGAACTTTTTGCAGCTCGTCGTAGCCGAGGCGAAAAGGGGAGTAGGAAATGCAGCCCTGGGCGTTGATCACCCGGTGCCAAGGGATGTCGGTGTTTTGGCCTTGCAGGCGAAACAAAGCATAGCCCACCTGGCGAGCATAGCCGGGGTAACCGGCAACCCGCGCCACCTGCCCATAGGTGGCCACTCGGCCCGGCGGGATCCGCCGCACCACTTCGTAAAAGCGCTGGTAGAGGCTAGTAGATGGAGCGCTAGTGGAGCCAGACTGGGTCACCGGGATCCTCGCTCAAACTTGGCAGACAATAAGATGTGGAACGGATTGGATCCCCGCATCCATGAGCTATTTAATCGCGGTACTGCCGGATCGCATAGCCGCTGAGGCGGCCTACAGCGCCCTGGAGCGAGCGGGCTTCCCGCTAGAGCGATTGCACCTACTGGGGCGGGGCTACAAAACCGCGGATGAGTTTGGGCTGATCGATCCGGCCCGAGCCGCCCGCCGTCAGATGCAGCGTTTGGCCATTTGGTTGGTGCCCTTTGGCTTTTTGGCCGGGGTGGGGTTCAGCGTTTTGAGTGGTTTGGATACCTTTGCCTGGGCGGGACCTATAGGCAACCACCTGATCGGCGGCCTATTGGGCGCGATGGGCGGGGCCATGGGCAGCTTTTTCGTCGGCGGCGGAGTGGGCTTGTCTGGTGGCTCCGGCGATGCTTTGGCTTACCGCAACCGCCTCAATGCGGGCAAGTACGTGCTCATTGTGGAGGAAGAGAATGAAACCCGCCTCCGCGAGGCCACGCGGATCTTGCGCCAATTTGAGCCGGAGAACTTGCAAGGGTACAGCGAGCGCCTTTGAACTTGCCCAGAAAACCCGCCTGTTGGTACAGCAAGCTTAGACCCATTCGCATAGGTTCAATCGTGAGGTAGCAAAAAGCATGTCTTGGCAGTGGCAGCGACCTTTGTCCTTGCCTGCTCAGGTGGGCCGCGGCTGGGCCGTTGGACTGGGGGCGGGGATCGCCTGGCTGGCCTCTGGGCCGGCTTTTGCCCACCACGCCTTGGGCGGGAGATTGCCCGCCACGGGGTGGGAGGGGTTTTTGTCGGGCCTGGCCCATCCGGTGATCGGCCCAGATCACCTGGCCTTTGTGGTGGCCATTGGCTTAATTGCGGCAAGGCAACCCTGGCGCTACGGGATCCCGCTGGGCTTTGTGCTGGCCAGCCTGCTGGGCACCGGGATCCACCTGGCCGGCTGGGATCCCCTGGGGCTGACGGAGTTGGTCATCGCCAGCTCGGTGGTGCTCTTTGGCCTGCTGCTGGCCCAATCGCGGCAGATCCCAAGTTGGCTTTTGCTCCTGTGGGGATCCCTGGCGGGGCTATTCCATGGCTATGCCTATGCCGAGGCGATCATCGGCGCCGAACCCATGCCTTGGCTGGGCTATTTGCTGGGCTTGAGCTTGGTTCAGTACGGAGTGGCACTTTTTGCCCTCTGGGCGGCTGAAACCTGGGGGTCGCGGATCCCGGGCTTGCTGCGCTGGGCCGGCTGGGCCATCGCGGTGGTGGGGAGTGGCTTCCTGGCCTTGGCCGTGGTGGGATCCTAGACACCCTTGCACTGGGGATCCCCAATCCGGTACAAGGATAACGGTGAAGATTAGTAACAACAAGGGGAGATCCCATGGAGCGCACCTTTATCGCCATTAAGCCAGACGGCGTGCAGCGGGGGCTGGTGGGCAGCATCATTCAGCGCCTGGAAAGCCGAGGCTACCAGTTGGTGGGCCTGAAACTGGTGCAGGTGAGCCAAGAGCTGGCGGAAGCCCACTATGCCGAGCACAGGGAGCGCCCCTTCTTCCCCGGATTGGTGAAGTTCATCACCTCGGGGCCGGTGGTGGCCATGGTCTGGCAGGGCAAAGGGGTGATTGCCGCCGCCCGCAAGCTCATCGGCAAGACCAACCCTTTGGACGCCGAGCCGGGCACCATCCGCGGCGATTTCGGCATCGACATAGGCCGCAACCTCGTCCACGGCTCCGATGGCCCTGAGACCGCCCAACGGGAGATCGCCCTTTGGTTTCAGGAATCTGAGCTGGTAAATTGGACGCCCGCCACCCAAAGCTGGATTTATGAGTAGGGCGGCAGCAAAATGGTTCGTCGCGTCGATCCCTAGCTCTCTTCTCCCTTCGAACAGAAGCTAGAGATGAAAACTGTGCAGCGCTCCGGGGCTCCCCTCTCCCACAGGGGGAGGAGCTGGGGGTGAAGGTAGCGGCGCGGGGTGCTTGGGTGGTGTCTTATGTATTTTGTTTGAAACGGCTATAAATCTTTGGGCTTTCTGAGACAGGCATCGTACCTCTGCCCTACAACACAGCTCTGGAAAAGGCAGAGCCAAGCCGGCCCTAGCCAGAACGGGAATCGAGGCCGACGGGCTCAGAAGCGGCGGAGCTTTCGCTGGGATCCGGGAGATACAGCCGCTCTTCCGAAGCATCGTACTCAAAGAGCTCCGCGTAGCGGCCCCAGTCAACGGCTGTAGCAAACTGCCGTTCAGCTTCCTCGTGGGGAAAATGTTCGTCCCAGAGATCCAAGAAGAAGTCCGCCCGCATGGAGCGGCTGTTTTTTTCTTCCAGAGTCTGCAGGATGCTCTTGAAGACCGGCACCCGTGCCAAAAGCTGCTGTCGGAAGAGATCCTTGCTGCGCAAGATGGTGGTGTTGGCAAAGTCCTGGCCGATCTCGGTCAGTTGTACCACCCTGCCGGTTACCTCGGCAAAGCCCAACAGCACCGCCGCATCCAAAATCGGCAGCAGATCGTCCACTGCCAGTTGCAGCCGCTCGGCCAGCTCGGCAATCTCCACCCGTCCCTGGGGCCATTCCACAATCAGCTCCAGCAAACCGCTGATGCCGCCCACCCGCGCATGAGGCAGGGGCAGCGCGTAGGGAGAGGGTGCCCTGCTGCCCACCCGGCTGGGGACAGCCACCTCGCCGGTGACCGGGATCTCCGGATTGGTCATGATCTCGTAGATGTAGTCCACCAAGGACTTGAAGCGGGGATCCGTACGTTCGTGGGGCCGCGGCAGGTCGATTTTCACCTCTCCCCGGATCCGCCCCGGGTTGGATCCCAGGATCACCACCCGATCCGCCAAAAACACGGCCTCTTCGATGTTGTGGGTAACGATGAGAATGCTCTGGGAAGGGAAAGCCTGGGTGTTCCACAGCTCGTCGATCTCCCCCCGCAGGTTCTCCGCCGTCAGCACGTCCAGGGCGCTGAAGGGCTCATCCATAAACAGCACCTTGGGTTCCAAGACAAAGGCGCGGGCAAAGCCCACCCGCTGCTTCATGCCCCCCGAGAGTTCCTTGGGGTAGGCGTTCTCAAACCCATCCAGGCCCACCAGGTCGATGGCCTTGAGGGCCCTTTGCCGCCGGATCTGGCGCGGGATCCCTTGAGCCTGCAGCCCCAGCTCCACATTTTCTTGCACCGTCAGCCAGGGCAAGAGAGCAAAACTCTGAAACACCATGGCCACATCCGGGTTGGGGCCCCGCAGGGGTCGGCCATTGCTCAACACCCGCCCTTCGCTAGGCGGGATCAGGCCCGCCATGATGCGCAGCAGGGTGCTTTTGCCGCTGCCGCTGCGGCCCAACAAAGCCAAAACTTCCCCCGCCCGCACTTGCAAATCGATCTGGCTTAAAACTGTAAACTCCCCCTTGCCCTCCGGCAAAGGAAAGCGCTTGTAGACCTTCTCAACCTCGATCAGAACCGGAGAAGCCGCAGAGCTCATATCAGATGGCCTCAAAGATTAAAGGTGATATTTTTCTTCCGCCAATTGATACAACCGCCGCCAGAAAAGGCGATTGATGCCCACCACAAACAAGCTCATCATGCCAATGCCCAAAGTGATGCGGGGCCAATCTCCCACCGCCGTTGCTTCCGCAATATAGGTGCCCAATCCTGTAGCCTTAAGAGTGGTGGATCCCCAGGCCACGATCTCCGAGACAATGCTAGCGTTCCAAGCCCCGCCGCTGGCCGTGATCCCCCCGGTAACCCAGGCGGAAAAGATCCCCGGAATAATCAGCTTTTGCCAGCGCTGCCATCCCCGCAAGCCCACATCCACGGCCATTTCGCGCAAATCGGTGGGGATGCTCTGGGCGCCGGCAATGGAATTGAAAAGAATGTACCACTGCGCACCGAGCGACATGAGCAAAATGCTGCCCCAACTCAATGCTGATCTGGGTGCGGATAAAAAACAAGGTGGCAAACGGAAAGAGGAAATTGGCCGGAAAAGCTGCCAGAAATTGCACCACCGGCTGCAGCAGCTTCGCCAGGCCTGGATTAAAGCCGATGGCCACCCCAATCGGCGTCCAGATCACGGTGGCGAAAACCAACAGCACGCTGACCCGCAGCAGGGTGAGGATCCCCAGCCCAAAGGTCAGCAGCACCTCCCCAAAGCCCACGGTGGTGGTTACAAAATAAACAATCCAAATCCCGATCCCGGCAATGGCAGCCCAAGAGAGCTGAGTCAACAGCCGCTCGCGGCGTCGCTCCGCCTCTGGATTGGGTGGATCCCCCCAGCGCAGGCGAGTTAAATGGGACAACAGCCGATCCGCCAATTCTCTGGAGGGAGCTAGCCAATTGCCAATCAGCCGTGGGATCCGCGCCGTGGTTAGCAGATTGTACAGCCACGACTCCGGGGCAGCCGCGCCGGCGCTCTGCTCCAGGCGAAACTTATCCGACCAGGCCACCAGAGGCCGCCAAAAGAGCTGATCCACCAGCAGAATCACCACCGCCATGGTCAAAAGCGCCCAACCCAACTTGGGCAGATCTTCCGCCTGGACGGCAGCTTCCACATAGGATCCCAACCCCGGCAGCGTATATTCCTGGTTGAGCACGCTGATGGCCTCGCTGGCGGCCACAAAGAACCACCCCCCGCCAAAACTCATCATGGCGTTCCAGATGAGGCCCACCATCGCCGCAGGCACTTCCAACTGGACGAAGCGCTGCCAGCCGGATAGGCGGTAGAGGGTGACCGCTTCCACCAGCTCCTGCGGCAGGGTGCGCAAGGATTGGTAAAAAGAAAAAGTCATGTTCCAGACCTGGCTGGTGAAGATGGCGAAGATAGAAGCTGCCTCCAGCCCCAGCAGGCTGCCGGGAAAAAGCGCGATAAAGCCGGTAACGGTGATGGAGAGAAACCCCAACACCGGCACCGATTGCAGGATGTCCAGCAAAGGGATCAAAATTCGCTCCGCCCAGCGGCTTTTGGCGGCGATATACCCGTAGATCAGGGTAAAAAGGGTGGAAAAGGCGAGGGCGATGAACATGCGCAAGGTGGAGCGGGCGGCGTAGTAGGGCAGGTTGCGCGGATCCAAGTCGATATGAGGTACCACCGCCGGCGGCTGAAACCGCTCAAAAGTCTCTGCCCCCACCTGCGCCACCAAGCCCAGGAGAACCAACGTGCCGAGAATGATGGCTCCATCGGCAGCCCCAGCCGGCAGCCGACGGAGCACCTCCGGAGAAGGAAAAGTCCGCATGTCCCCTGAATGGGCCTGGCATCCGCCCCCAGTGTACACTGTTTGCGGTTAAGCTAGGAGCGCTTCGAACTGGAGGATCCGGCCCGCTACTCTTCCTCCGGTAACTCGGGAGGAGGTTCATTCCACCTGGGATCGTCAAGGATGGCTTTTTTGGTCTGTTTGAGCTGTTTCCACAGCTCTTTAATTTGGCGATAGGCCTCTTCCGGCGTGATCTTGCCCCCCGTTTCTAAGCTACAAATCAGCGACACCTTATTGCTAAATTCTTGGAGATTGGCATCGAAAATTAAGTTCTGCGGCTTTATCTCACCCCAGTAGGGATAGCGAGGGGAAATAAATTCATCTTTGTTGGGAGGGGGGTTTGACTCTGCCATGTCGCAACCACGGTGAAAGGTTTATTACAACGAGGTTAATATCAGAAGTGCAGTAGAGACAACTTCGTATCCAGGAATGGAGGCTACAGACGTTTTTTCTTGATCGGCTTAGCTGGCTTGGGTGCTTTGGCAGGATCCGAGGGCGAATAAGGTTGAGCTGAGCTTAGCTGTTGCCCGCGAGTGGAGGGGGGAGAGTGTTTCTTGAGTTTGGGGCGGGGAGTGGAACGCTTCGGGCGTGGCGGCGCCTTGAGCACAGGACCGATGGGAGTTCCTGCCTCCACGTAGAGCAGGGATCCGCGGCGGCGCACCTGCAGATCCCAGAAGATGCCCACTCCTTTGCCCGGCAAGGATCCGATCAGGCGCAGTTTAAAAGCCTGAGGCTTGGGAGCTGTTGCCGCAGGCGATGCGGCGCCCTTGGCCGTCTGGGCCCGCTGAGGGGAAGAGCCGGCGGAGTTCTTTTTGCCGGATTGACGGATTTTGACGATAATGAACCCTTTTTCCTGCGATTGGAAAACGACCTCGCCGCGAATGGAAAACCAGTCCGGCACCACCGTCGGACGGGATCCCTCTGGCAGAGTTTGCCCCATTTCTTCTGGGGCCCACACCCCCATCAACTGCACGTGCAGATCCTGGCTCTTGTCGCGGGTGCGGGGATAGACCACCCACAAATAGTTGCGTTCCGGCTTCAGGTACTTGCGCACCAGGCTCATCACCCGGCCTAGCAGTACCGCATTGAGATCTAAACCATCCGAGGTGCGCAAAATCCCGCGAGTGAAGTGGTTGGGCGAGGGAATGTAACGCCCCTCGATGAGGCCAATCGCCCGGTACTGCATCTTCTCCCCGGGCGGCGGGATGGGCTCCAGGCAAGGTCGCTCTCTCCCCATCGCTTTCTTCTGCTCTAGCGTAGCGGCGGCGGCGACAACAGGCTGGCCCCCACCAGCAGCTGACCCGACATCTTGAGCTGATCCCCTGGGCTCGCTGGTTGAGGTGGGCCTGGGGGGCCGTACAATTCGAAGGGGAGGTCTCAGATCTGAGGACATCGTAACGGTTCCGCTGCAGTCAATCCAGGATGTTTACCAGAATGCCCAGCGGTGGGCGACGACGCTGGGAGGCAGTGCAAGACATCTGCCGTTGCCAAAACAGGGCTTACCTCTGCCCTTGACCCAAGACCCGCTCAACACACCACCGAGCTTTACCAACCTTCCTCTTTTCCTCCCGTCAGCTCAGCAGACCCGCCCAAGGCCTGCGCCCAACAAGTCGCGGTTCAGCGGTTGTCAACACTGTAGCTGAAGTCTAGCCGATAGTAGCAACTGCTCCGGCCCAGGTTGCAGAATGTTGAGCTACAGAGCCGCACCTTTTCCTCAGCTCGCGCCCGGCGGCCCGGGACTAACCCAGCCATGCCAAGATCCCTTCCCTATCTGGCCTCTACCCATGTCTGAGGGGTGAAACTGCCGTGGAGGCCGTAGGGAATGTGATGCCGCAAGGGGATCCGCGCCACCGGGCCGGCAGCCAGGTCTGAGGCATCCAGGATCACCACCTGCGAGCGCTGACTGGCGGCATCAAAGACCACTGTTACAATCCAGCCGGCTTCCTCTGCAGCGTCCTCAGGATCGGGGATGAATACCGGCTCTCCCACAAAGCCGCGGGGGGCAAAGCTGTACTGCTCGCTGCGGCCTGTTGTCGTGTCCAACTTGAGAATGGCCTGCAGGGGGGCGTTGGGGCCGGGAGCATGGGTAGCCCCAATGTAGATGTAGCGATGGGATCCCCCCATACGGGCCGGATGGATAGCCGGAAACTCCACCGAGCGATCCAGCAGTAGCTCCCGCTTAACCTTGCCCGCCTTGGGATCCAGCTCAAAGCGCCACAGCTTGCCGGCTGGCACCTGGGCAAAGTCAATTTGCAAGTAGTCAGCCCCTGGCTCCAGGGCAGGGTAGGCTTCGTAGAGAACGGCATCCACCACCACCTGATCCCCAACCTCGTAGCCGTTGACAAAGTGGAAAACAAACCCCGGCTCCGTTTGCAGTTGCAGCGGCTCGCCCTGTTGGGGAAATAGCCAAATGCGGGTGGGCTCTCCTTTTTTTAGGGTCAAGCAGGTGCCCGCCGGCTGCAGGCCCAGCATATAGGGCAAGGGGTTGAAGGCCACCGGATTCTGGAAAAAGATCCAGTAGCGGGGCGTCCAGACAAAGTCGTGCAGAAAGGCAAAACCCGGCAGGCGGTAGTCCCGCTTTTCCACCAGCCTTCCTTGGGCGTCGACGCGGTAAAACAGCAGCGTGGAGGAAGGTCCTGTCTGCACCCCAAAGGCCATGAGATCCCCCGTGGCTGGATCCCGGCGGGGATGCGCCGTAAACGGCTGGTTGGGGGCAAGGGCACCGGCAAAGGTCTCGCTCCCTTCGGTGGCCAAGGTGGCGGGGTTGAGCCGATAGGGAGCGCTGGCCTCCCAAAGCGCCAGGAGCTTGCCGCCTTGGTAGATAACGTTGGTGTTGGCGGGGTTTTTGAAGCGCAGATCGAGGAAATTGGCCCACCAGCCTCCCGGCTTCTGGGTGCCGAATACGCCGCGGTAGAGCACCCGTCCCGCCTTCTCCTCGGCCTCAAACTCGGGAGTGCGCACAAACCGGTTGCGGAAATGCACCCGCCCGTCAATAAAGGCGATGGCACACACCATGCCGTCGCCGTCGAAGGGATGGCCGTAGCGCTGGGATCCCGCCTCCAGCTTGCCAGGCCCGTTGCGAAAGAGGGTTCCCTGCAGCCTTTCGGGGATCCGTCCTTCGATCTCCGTAATCCAATAGTCGTACTCCTGGGATAGGGAGCGATAGCCCAATTGCCAGTCGGTGGTGCTGTAGGGAAGGGAAGCGACGCTGACCATGGAAGATCTGCATGCAACGCCCTCTATTGTTGCTTAAACTTTTGTGAAGTCGCCAGTTTTTCTGGGCCGGGATGGTCTCCTGGGCCGGGATCCCCAAGATGGAGCTGCCCCAATTGAACTATGGTAGGAAATGCCCTAGCAGCCCTTGACAGGATGAACAGCGCTCATGTTTGATGCCCTCTCCGAGAAGTTGGAACTGGCCTGGAGAAAACTGCGCGGCCAGGACAAGATCACCGAAACCAACATCCAAGAAGCCCTGCGGGAGGTGCGGCGCGCCCTGTTGGACGCCGACGTCAACCTCCAGGTGGTGAAGCAGTTTATCGAGGACGTGCGGCAGGCCGCTCTGGGAGCTGAGGTCATCCTGGGGGTGACGCCAGACCAGCAGTTTATCAAGATCGTCCACGACGAGCTGGTGAAGGTAATGGGGGAGGCGAATGTGCCCATTGCCCAGGCGGAACAGCCCCCCACCATTGTGCTCATGGTCGGCCTGCAGGGATCCGGCAAAACCACCACCTGTGCCAAGCTGGCTTTGTATTTGCGCAAGCAGGGCAAAAGGCCGCTCCTGGTGGCCGGCGACATCTATCGTCCGGCGGCCATCGACCAGCTCAAGACCCTGGGCCAGCAGATTCAGATCCCTGTCTTCGACCTGGGCAAGACGGATCCCGTCGAGATCGCCCGCCAGGGAGTGGCAGCCGCGCGGGAACAGGGCTACGACTACGTTATCTTGGATACCGCCGGTCGCTTGCAGATCGACCTGGAGATGATGGCGGAGCTGGAGCGGATCAAGGCGGCGGTGCAGCCCCACGAGATCCTGCTGGTGGTGGACGCCATGATCGGGCAGGAGGCCGCCAACCTCACCCAGGCCTTCCACGAG
This sequence comes from Synechococcus sp. W60.3, assembly GCF_047502615.1. Lineage (NCBI taxonomy): Bacteria > Bacillati > Cyanobacteriota > Cyanophyceae > Synechococcales > Synechococcaceae > Synechococcus > Synechococcus sp. W60.3. Next base: position 13,284 of record NZ_JANSHJ010000028.1, read on the forward strand.
CGGCTGGGTCTTACCGGCACCATCCTCACCAAGCTGGACGGCGATAGCCGCGGCGGGGCAGCCCTTTCCATTCGCCAGGTGTCCGGCCAGCCCATCAAGTTCGTCGGCGTCGGCGAAAAGGTGGAGGCCTTGGATCCCTTTTACCCGGATCGCATGGCCTCGCGCATTTTGGGCATGGGAGACATCCTCAGCCTGGTGGAAAAAGCCCAGGAGGAAATCGACCTGGGAGATGCCGCCCGGATGGCGGAAAAGATGATGACCGCCCAGTTCGATTTCACCGATTTCCTCAAACAAATGCGCCTGATCAAGCGCATGGGATCCCTGGCGGGGCTGCTGCGGCTGATGCCGGGGATGGGCAAAATCAGCGAGGAACAATTGCAAAAAGGACAAGACCAACTGGCCCGCGCCGAGGCCATGATCAACTCCATGACCCCCGAAGAGCGCCGCAACCCGGATCTCTTGGCCCGCAGCGTCAGCCGCAAGCGGCGGGTGGCCCTGGGCTCTGGCCACAAGCTGGAGGATGTCAGCCGGCTGGTGAGCGATTTTCAGCGCATGCGCGACATGATGCGCAGCATGAGCCTGGGCGGCCTTGCAGGGATGCCGGGTGGACGAGGCCCACTGCCGGTGGGCGGCCCCCAGTGGCGAGGACGTTCTGCAGCGCCGCCGCGACAGCAGCCCAGCCGCAAGCCGGGCAAAGGTGGGGGCAAAAAGGGAGGCGGTAGCCGCGGGTTTGGCAGCCATTGAGAGCGGCTCATGCCCTTCCATGTTGTTTTGGTAGCTCCGGAGATCCCGGCCAACACGGGGAACATCGCCCGCACCTGTGCAGCTACCCGCACGCCCCTCCACCTGGTGGATCCCTTGGGGTTTCGCCTCTCGGATCGCTACCTCAGGCGGGCGGGGCTGGACTACTGGGAGCACGTCCAACTGCATCGCTATCCCTCTTGGTCTGCTCTGGTGCAAGCCCACCCCGAGGCGCGGTTCTGGTGCTTTAGCGTGCGCGGCAAGGCCCTCTACACCGAGGTGGCCTATCAGCCAGGAGACTGGCTGGTGTTCGGCAGCGAAAGCCGTGGCCTGGATCCTATGTTCTTGGAAACCTATCCCAGTGTGCGCATCCCCCTGAGCGGGCCGGTGCGCAGCCTCAATCTCAGCAATGCGGTGGCGATCGCCCTCTTTGAAGCGTTGCGTCAACAGGGATTTTCCACCCAATGAGGCGAAAGCTGGCCGGACAAGGCGATGGGCGGCAAACTAACGGTGGTATCTACACAGGAGTGGCAGTGGAAGACAGGTCTGGAGCCGGTTTGGGCCAGCAACCTTTGCAGACCAGACAGAGAAGCCGGCAACTTGCCCAACGGCAGCGGGGCAGACCTGCTTGGCCCCCTTGGCCGCCCAGCCACCGGCCCCAGGGATCCCGGCTGGCGTGGCTTTTGGGGGAGCGGATCCCGACAGTCCGACAACTAAACTTTCGCATCGCGGCGGTGGGCCTGGTTCTGGCTGTCGCCCTGGTGGGGGTGGGGGCACGTTTGGTCTATTTACAACATCACCAGGGCCCGCTCTTACAAAAGCGGGCCGAGGCCCAGCAGCGGGCCCAGCTCCGGCCCTTCATCCCCCGCCGCTCGATTGTGGACCGCCACTCCTTAGCTCGGCAGCAGGCGGAGCTGTTGGCTGTAGATCGCCCTGCCTATACCCTTTGGGCCCATCCCCGCCTCTTCGGCAAGCGTACCCCCCAGGAGATTGCCACTGCTCTGGCCCCTCTGCTGCGGCGGCCAGTTGAGCAACTGACCCAGCAGTTGTCGGCCACTCACGCGGTACGGCTGGAGCGCTGGCTGTCGCCGGAAGTGGCGACTCAAATTCAGGCCTTGTATCTGGACGGCCTGGAGCTGGTGAGCGAGCGGCAGCGGGTCTATCCCCAGAAGGAAATGGCCGCCGAAGTGGTGGGCTATGTGGATCTGGATCACCGCGGCCAAGCGGGGCTGGAGTACTCTCAACAGGTCTTGCTGGAGCGGACGGTTCAGCACCTTACCCTTCCCCGCGACGGCTACGGCCAGTTGTTGGCGGCCGAAGTGCCGGAAGGACTGTTGCAATCCCACGAGACGGTGCTGCAACTCACCCTGGATATGCGGCTGCAAAGGGCTGCTCGCGCCGCCCTGAAAACGCAACTGGAACGGTTTCAAGCCCTACGGGGCACGGTGATCGTCCTGCAACCTCACACGGGAGAGATCCTGGCCCTGGTGAGCGAGCCCACCTACGATCCCAACCGCTACTTCGAGTATGACCCTGCCCTTTTTCGCAACTGGGCTGTTACGGATTTGTACGAGCCGGGATCCACCTTCAAGCCCATCAACATCGCCATTGGGCTCGATGCCGGCGCCTTCACGGCCAACGAACGGGTCTACGACGCGGGGCAGATCTGGATTGGTCGCTGGCCCATCCAAAACCACGACTACCGCCAGCGGGGTGCCCATGGCTGGCTGAGCGTTACCGAGGTTCTGCGCCTGTCTAGCAACGTAGGCATGGTGCACCTGATGCAAAAGCTGGATCCCCGCCAGTACTACCATGCCCTCCTGCGGCTGGGATTGAACGAGCGCAGCGGTGTCGATCTGCCCTTTGAGCCGCCCAGCCGCCTGAAGCCCCTGCGGCAATTTGTAACTGTACCGGTGGAGCGGGCCACCGTCGCCTTTGGCCAGGGATTGGCCCTCACGCCTTTGCAGTTAGCCACCTTGCACTGCATCATCGCCAACGGCGGGCTGAAAGTGCGGCCCCACGTGGTGCGCGGTCTGGTCGAAAAGGATACAGACACCTTGGTTTGGGGATCCCCGCAACCCCAGCCGGTGCGGGTGCTGTCGGAGCAGGCTACCCTGGCGGTGCGCATCCAAATGCGAGATGCGGTGGATTTTGGCACCGGGCAATCGGCCAAGATCGAGGGATATGAAATCGGCGGCAAGACGGGCACGGCCCAAAAGGCAGGGCCGCGGGGAGGCTATCTGCCTGGCAAGCGCATCACCAGTTTTGTGGCCTATTTCCCCGCCCTTCGCCCCCAGTACGTGATCTTGGCCGTGATCGACGAGCCGCGGGGAGAAGATGCCTTCGGATCGACAACGGCGGCTCCTGTGGTTCGCTCGGTTATCCAGGAGATCATCACCCTAGAGGGGATCCGTCCCAATTCCCCTTGACATGGCCTGATCTCTATCCAATGGCAATGGAACCGATCGAGAAGCCGATCCTTAACTCCTTGGGAGAGGAGTTGAGGATGAGGGCACTGGAGCAGAGCGCTTCAGGAGTGTCTTAATTGGGTCTGAAATAACCAGACGCTCAAGACTTGTCGCCCCCGGGATCCAGCTTAGCCTCTGCACTTTTCCAGCTCAGCTTGGAGTTGAGGTAGAAGTTCCAGAATACAACAATACCGATCGCAATTAAGTTGGCCAACAGATAGTGAATGCCCAAGCGCTCGCTCAGCAAAATCACCAGCGAAGAGTTAAGAAACAGGCCGATCAAACAGATCATATTAAACTTGGCCAGCCGCTTCAGGCGGTTCGAGAGGCCCGGCTGCAATCGGGTAACATGGCGAAACGTCCACAGATCGTTCCACAGGAAGTTATTGAGAATGGCCATTTCCGAAGCGATCAGCTTACTCGTGATGAGATCCCATCCTAAGTTGGCCGGGTCGTGTAACAAATAGAGCAAAACCATGTCCACCACCGTGCCTGACAGGCCGACTGTGCTGAAGCGCAAAAAGGCTCCCACCTGCCCTAGCGAGAAGCGCAGGTGAATGAGATGGTGGAGATACTGAAGACAGGTTTGCAGTTGAATTTTGCTCTCGCCGTTTTGGCGCTCCTGAAAGATGTAGCCGACTTCAGCAATGGTTGTCACCCGGCCCCGTGCCAGCACCTCGATCAGCAGCTTGTAACCCTTGGGGCTGAGCGGGATCCCGGCAATGGCCTGGCGTCTGACCAGAAATAACCCGCTGAGCGGATCCGACACCCGCCTAAAAACCCCTGGCAGCAAAACCAGCCCGATGGCTTGAGCTCCCCGAGAGACGAGGCGCCGGCCCAGGTTCCAGTGGCTCACCCCCCCCGACCCCACGTAGCGGCTGCCCACCACTAGGTCTGCTCCCTCTTGGATGGCAGGCCATAGCTTGAGAATGATCTCCGGCGGATGCTGCAGATCCCCGTCCATCACCCCCAGCACCTCGCCGCGGGCCGCTTGCCATCCGCGCAACACAGCCGTGGCCAGGCCCCGTTCCCGCTGGCGGCAGATAACTTTGAGTTGGGGAAGCTCCTCTTGCAGTTCCTGGGCCAACTTGGCGGTGTAATCCGGGCTGTTGTCGTCCACCACAATCAGCTCGTAGGCTCCCGGTAGAATCATGTCGAGGTGGGCGCACAACTGCCGGATCAGGCTGCAAATGCTGGAGGCCTCGTTATAGGTGGGAACGACCAGCGAAAGTTGGACAGAGCTGGGTTGAGAGAGCGGCGGGATCTGAATAGGGACTGCCGAAGCTTGCAGATGGGTGGACGAAGCAGGAGCTACATGAGGCATTCAGCAGGCCATCCAAAAACGAGGGTAACGGATCCTAAGCGGAGAGCTTGAGTGCAGGTCAAACTTGGAGCTGTGTCGCTTCGCAACAGCGCCACGCGCCACCGGCGCAAATGATCCCTTATCGTACCGATGGATGAGCTCTGGGACTAGACTTTTCTCGACCTACTCAGCTCGCCGAGGCTAGGGAGATCCCGTTGAAGGAGTCATCAGCACGGGCATCTGGGCCTGGGCAGCGTCGGACTCAGGCGAGGGCAGGGCAGGGGCAGGACTGGGGTAGGGAATGCGCTCGTGGTTGGATTCCCGCCACACCTCCACAAAAGCGTCTGCCACCACCTCCAAATCCCGCAGCGTCAGACCGCTATCGACCAGTTGGCCATCTTGCCAACGGGCCTGGGCGATTTTGCGGACAACGGCCTTAGCCCGCTCAACCACCTCAGGGCCGAAGCCGTCGCTCAGGGTCATGCTGCGCAGGGCCGCCTCACAGGCATCGGCCAGCATCACCACCCCTGTCTCCTTGCTCTGGGGGATGGGGCCATCGTAGCGGAACGGCTCCTCGGGCACCGGTTGATCTCCGGCTTTCATCTGGGCTTGATGGTAAAAGTAAGCAATCAGGATCGTCCCCTGGTGCTCAGGGATAAAAGCTTGGACGGCGGTGGGCAGATTGTATTGCTTGGCCAGGCGCAGCCCATCGCTGACGTGCGCTTTGATGATCTGGGCGCTGCGGTAGGGATCGTCCAGTTGCGTATGGGGGTTGAGGCCGCCCATTTGGTTCTCGATGAAGTAGCGGGCCTGCAACATCTTGCCGATGTCGTGGTAGAGGGTGCCGGTGCGCACCAGCTCCACGTTGAGGTTTAACTTCTGGGCGGCCCGTTCCGCCAAAGTGGCCACAAACAGGGTGTGCTGAAAGGTGCCAGGGGCCTCTGCCGCCAGCCGCCGCAGCAAGGTGCGGTTGGGGTTGCTCAACTCGATGAGGCGAATGGGGGTGGCCAGGTCGAACAGGCGCTCCAGGTAGGGGCTGGCCCCCAGGGCCACAATGCTCCACCCCAGCGTGATCCCTCCCCCCAAGGCCATCGCCAATAGGTCGATGCCGCCCGTTGTGGTCAAGCTAGCAGCCGCATAGGTGAGCATCTGCACTGCCGCCGCCCCTCCTCCCAGCAGGGCCAGCTCTTCGCGGGAACGCGAGCGCCCGGCCAGGGCGCAGGCCACCACACTGCCGGAAAGTAAGGGCACAAAGGTGAGTAGGTTGGCAGCAGAGACCAAGGGCAAAAACAACGCCTGGCCCACCACCACCACCAGGCCCAGCCCTGCCCCGTAAAAACTGCCCAGCAACAGCCCCACCGCCGGCAAAGAGCTGAACTCCAGCTTGAACAAGGCCGCCAACAGGGGAGCAGTCAGGGAAACCATCAGGATCAACACCCGATCCCGGCGGCGCAATCCCGGCTGCAAGCGTTGCTGCAAAGGCACGAAGACAGCCAGGCCCAAGCCCATGACGCCAGCTACCCCCACCAGGCCCCAGATGTTGATCCGGCGCTGGGTAAAACCAAAGTGATCCAAAATCAAAAAGATCTCGGGGGTGATGACCTGATCCACTCGCACAATTACCTGGTTCTCGGCAACCGAGATCAGGACGGGCTCAACTTTTTCCAGCTCGGCGCGAATGCGCTGCTCGGTGCGCTGCGGATCCACCTCCAGATTGGGGATCAGCACCTGCTGCAGCCACTGATAGACCAGCCCCTGCAGCTCCCGCCGCTGGGCGGCACTGCCCGGAAAGGCCAGATCGTCCAGTTGGGCTTGGATCCCTTCGGCGCGCACCTCGCGGGGCAGGCCATCCACAATGCCTATCTTCTGCAGGCGCTCCAAGACCCGCCGGCTCAAGTTTTGCAAATGTTGCCAGTCGGCCTCCGTCAAGTTGAGAACCGTGGCCGGGACAGGGGGGGTGAGCTGTTCCAGAGACGGCAAAGCCCCTTGGTAGCGCTGCTGTGCCGCCTCCACCTGGGCAATTAGCTGGGTATAGGGATCCGTCGCCGCCGTCTGAGTGGCCGCTCCATCCAACCAGGCCCGCTGCCAAACCTGGACCAGCTCTTGCCTGGCCCGCTGGTCGGGGGGAAGCTGCTCCGGACGCCTTTGTGCCGGAAAAGGCGGAGCGGTCGAGGGGGTGCCGATGGCCGTTTCCCGCACTGCCGCCTGTAAGGCCTCCCATTCTTCGGGTGGCAGTTGGCGCAGATAGATCTGAGTAGGCAGGGAGAGCAACTGAACGGAAACGTAGGGCAGAGGGCCGGCCTCTTGCCGAATCGCCTCCACTGCGGCCAGGAGGGCCTCCAGATTTTGCCGCATGCTCTCGTTGGCGGCGCTGTTGATTTTGAGGGCCTGTACCACCCGCCGTCGCGCCTCGGCTTGCCGGGCCTGGGTGGCCTCCACGTCCTCGATCTCTGCCGCTGCAGGGGCGAGAAACGTTTGCGGGGAGCGGCTGCCAACGGTCAGTTGCGGCTCGTTGTAGTAGCGGATCCCGTGGACGGCAGTGAGGGAGAGAAGCGCTAGGGCGTAGCCGACAACCCGCTCGGAAAGGGGGGGCTGGGCTTTTCGAGAAGAGGCTGCCTGAGGTCGCCGGCTCCAGCGCTGCACTGGGGACGTGAGGGGGTTTCTCATAGAAGGATTTGCCTGGCAGCGTTCTTCTCTTTTCTATCCCCTTTTGCTCCCCTAGCCCAGGAGATAGCCTAGTCGCCAATCGTGATCTGCCCGATCATACCCGCTTCGGCATGGCCGGGAATGGTGCAAACCAGAGAGTAAACCCCAGATTTCAAAGGAATAAATTGCCACTCCACCGCCGCGCCTGGCTTCAGCTCCAGTTCTCGGATCTGGCCCTTGATTTCCACACCGGCCACTTCCAACTTGCGAGTCCAAACGGCATCGGCAAAATCTTTGGCACTGAAATAGTGCTTCAACTGGCTGGGGTTGCTCAAGTGCAAACGATAGAGGTTGCCGTTGCGAAAAAAGAGCTCTTTGGGCACAAAGACCAACTGGTTGTCGGCAGTACCTAACTCGACAGCTTTGTCCTGGGGCGTTTGCCGCGACAGATCTCGCGCCCATGCCGGATGCGGGATCCCGACGAACCCAATCCACAGACAGAGGCCCAAAATGAGGAAGTGACGCAGCCCACTCCACATGGCGACACCCTGAAAACTTAGCTTGGAAACCCAAGATAGCAGCTCAAGTGGGGGTCAGGGGAGCGGCACTTTCATAGAGCCGCACAGTCGGAGCTGCCTCGCCGGCTTCCCGCTGTTCCATCGCCACAGCGGCAACATAGCCCTCGGCAACCGGCAGAGGCAGGGTCAGCCAACAGGGATCCCCGGCCCCGATCCTGGCTCCAGCCAGCCCCACGCCCATGGCTTTCAGGAGAGCTTCTTTCTGCGTCCACAGCTCCAAGAAAACCCTCTCCCGCTCTGCTGGTGGACAGATCCATAGGCGGGCCTGGTCGGCGGCGGAAAAATAGCGCTGGGCAATGCGCTGCCAGCGGGGCACGGGCCGGATCCGCTCTAGGTCCACGCCAATTCGACGCTGCAACGTCAAGCCAACCAGGATCCACTCGTGGGAGTGGCTGAGGTTGAACTGCAGCGGTAGGGGTGGATCCGGCCAATAGGGCTTGCCGGCAGTGGTGTAGCCGAGGGGGATCGCGTGGGGAGGGAGGCCGCTGTAGCGGCCAAGCAGGGTTCGCAATAGCAAACGACCACCCAGAAAGCGACGCCGAGCCTCCAGCCGCTGTAAACGCTCCGCGCGCTGCCGTTCCTCCTGAGAAAGAAGATCAAGCTGAGAGAGCAACTCCGCCAGCGGCGGCAAGACTTGGAGCCACAAGTGCACCTCCGACTTCGCCAGCAACAGTTGCAGGGATCCCGCCGGGGAAGCTGCCATCTCGCCGAAGTTGGGTATGGACAGTCCTAGAGAATAAGGATGCGGTAACATGACCTTGAATTGGTGGGGTTGGCAACACCACCTAGACAGTACACCCCTTCCTGCAGGCGCTCGCGAGGCCCGGTTTGACCTGATGTCCTCTTTCCACTATCCACCCCGCCCAGACCGTGTCCGCGCCGCTCGTCAGCAGGCCATTCGCCAGGGGATCCTTTGGCTGTTGTTGGGATTCACGGCTGTGTTGGCGGGCTCCGCCGGCGCCTTCTTGGCTGTGATGTTGCCCCGTCCGGTGATCCCCACTTCCCTCACTCCCGGCGAACAAGAAGCCTTCCGTCCGGATGCTTTGCGGGCGGCAGCTCTGGATCGCTCGTTGCATATCCTCATTCTCGGCACCGACAACCCGGATCCCGCCCTGCCCTTGTCCAGAGAACGGGAGCGTCTCAACACCCGCACCGACACCATTCTCTTGGCCCGCTTCGATCCCCAAGCGCGGCGGATTACCGTCCTATCCATCCCCCGCGATACCCGCGTGCGCTTGCCCAGCTTTGGTGTCACCAAGATCAATGCAGCCAACCTGGTGGGTGGACCAGCTCTAACGGCCCAGGTGGTCAGCACCTTGCTGGGCGGGATCCCGATTGACCGCTACGTTCGCCTCAATACCGATGCCCTGGAAGAGCTGATTGATGCGGTGGGCGGTGTGGAAGTCTACGTGCCGGAGCCGATGCACTACGTAGATCACACGCAGCGGCTATTCATCAACCTGGAGCCCGGCTGGCAACGCCTCAACGGCGAACAAGCCCACCACTTTGCCCGCTTTCGCCGCGATCACCTGGGGTTGGGGGATATTGGTCGGGTGCAACGGCAACAGGAACTGCTGCGGGCCCTGAGTCGAGAACTGCTCTCCCCCGCCGTTTGGCCTCGGATCCCGAAGGTTTTGCAGGTCGTCCGCACCCACCTGGATACCAACCTCACCTGGGAAGAGGTTCTGAGCTTGGCCAAGTTTGTCCTCACCTCTGGGGGCGATCGCATCGACCTGGTGCTGCTGCCGGGCCGCTTCAGTCAGCCGGGAGAATTCTCCACCAGCTACTGGCTGCCGGATCCAGCCGGGATCCGACGGGTGGCCGTCTCCCACTTTGGCCTGGAGGCAGAGGTAGCCCGCATTCCTCCACACCGCCTGCGCATAGCCGTGCAAAACGCAACCGGAGAGCCGGGGATGGCCCGCCGTATGGTGCAAGAATTGGTGAGGCAAGGATACGTCCATGCTTTTGCTGTGGAAGACAGCACCCAGGTGCTGCAGCAAACGGAGATCCTCGCCCAGAGCGGGGATCGCGAAGGAGCCAAACAGATCCGCGCCGCCGTCGGCCTAGGAGAGATGCGGGTAGAGTCCACCGGCGTTCTCAACTCCGACGTCACCATTCGGATCGGCCAGGATTGGGCCCAACAACTTGCTTTGGATGAAGCGCTCCGCACCACTGATGGGAACGGCCAAGCCCAAGCTCCGCCCGGAGCCGCTCAGCTCTAGAGAGCCGGTTCGGTTGCGAGTGCGGATTTCCGAAAAGGGGCCTGCTTGTCGGGGGCTTCTCAACCTCTGTAGATTGGCACTGAGCTTGTTTGAGTGCTGAGCCACCTATGACCGTGCTGGAACAGGGATCCATCACCATCCACACCGAGAACATCTTTCCCATCATCAAGCAGTCTCTCTACTCGGATCGAGAGATCTTCTTGCGGGAGCTGATCTCCAATGCTGCTGATGCCATCACCAAGCTGAAGATGGCCAGCCTTGCCGGCGAAGTGGCAGATCTCCCAGAGCCGGAGATTACGATTGCCCTCAACAAGGAGGCCAAGACCTTAGCGGTGGCCGATAACGGCATTGGCATGACTGCCGAGGAAGTGAAAAAATACATCAACCAGGTGGCTTTTTCCAGCGCTGAAGAGTTCATTCAAAAGTACAAGGGCAAAGACGCAGAGCAAGCAATCATTGGCCACTTTGGTCTAGGATTCTACTCCTCTTTTATGGTGTCGCAGCGGGTGGAAATCGACACCCTCTCCTATCGGCCCGGCAGCACGCCGGTGAAGTGGGCTTGTGACGGCACCACTACTTTTACCCTCTCCGATTCTGAGCGCTCCAGCATCGGCACCACCGTTACCCTTTACATCACCCCCGAAAACGAAGAATACCTGGAGCCAAGCCGCATTCGGGAATTGGTTCGTAAATACTGCGATTTCATCCCCGTTCCCATCAAGTTAAACGGGGAAGTGATCAACAAGCAAAAGCCCCTGTGGAGAACCTCACCTTCCGAACTCAAAGATGAGGATTACCTAGAGTTTTATCGCTACCTCTATCCCTTTCAAGAGGATCCCCATTTCTGGGTGCACATCAACACCGACTATCCCTTCATCGTGCAAGGGATCCTCTATTTCCCCAAGTTGCGCCCGGATATTGATCCCACCAAGGGTCAAGTCAAGCTGTTCTGCAATCAAGTCTTTGTCCAAGATAACTGTGAGGAAGTTATCCCCAAGTTCCTCCTACCTCTGCGGGGGGCCATCGACAGTCCGGATATTCCCCTCAACGTCTCTCGCAGCTTCTTGCAAAATGACCGCACCGTAAGACGCATTGGGGATCACGTTGCCAAAAAGGTGGCGGATCGTCTCAATGAACTATACAGGGAAGATTACGAAAAATACGTCAAGGTCTGGCCCGACATCAGCCTCTTTATGAAGTTTGGGGCGATGAACAATGACAAGTTCTTTGCCCAGATCAAGGATATTCTCATTTTCCGAGTGGCCGGATCCCCTGCCGATAAACCCGAATATGTGACCCTGAAAGCATACCTAGAGCGCACCCGCGACAAGCAAAACAAGCGAGTTTACTACGCCACCGATGAGGCGGCCCAGAGCGCCTACATTGATCTCCACCGCTCCCAGGGGCTGGAAGTGATCATGTTGGATAGCTGGATCGACAGCCACTTCAGCAGCTTTTTGGAGCGGGAATACAAAGAAGAAGGGATCCAATTTAAGCGGGTGGACTCTGAGCTGGATGAAACGCTGGTAGATAAAGACAAAGCCGCCGAAATTGTGGATCCGGTCACGCAAAAAACCCGCAGCCAAAAGTTGGTCGATCTCTTTCGGCAGGCCCTGGGCAAAGACAAGTTGCAGATCAAAGCAGAAGCTCTTAAATCAGAGTCGGTTCCGGCCATGATCTTGCTACCGGAGACGCTGCGGCGCCTACAGGAGCTCAACGCCGTCATCCAGCAGAAGCCGCTGGAGTTTCTGGAAGAGCACACGCTGGTTCTGAACACGGCCCATCCCCTTATCCAAAACCTGCAGTCTCTTGCCGATCAGGGTCGGGATCCCGACTTGGTTCACCTCATCTGCAATCACATCTACGATTTGGCTTTGATTACCCAGAAAAGCTTTGATCCAGCAGCCGCGCGGGCCTTTGTGCAGCGCTCCAACGAAGTGCTGACTCGGCTCACCCGCCCTCAATAGGCAGCGCTGTCCAGGGTAGACTGCAGGGCTTCCGCTCCACCGGGCAGAGACGGACGGGATCCGGCCCCGTTGCCGCTGTGGCTGTAGCTGCCTTGGAGCACGGGGGCAACTTGGCGCATCAGCGTCGCCATCTCCAGGGCACTCATGGCGTATTCCCAACCTTTGTTGCTCTTGACCCCGGCCCGCTCCAGAGCCTGCTGCAGGGTATCGGCGGTGATGATCCCGAAAATAACCGGCACTCCGGTACGAAATCCTGCCGCCGCAATGCCCTTGGAGACCTCCGCCGCCACATAGTCGAAGTGGGGAGTTTGCCCGCGAATCACTGCCCCCAGACAGATGATGGCATCATAACGGCGAGATTGGGCCAGTTGGTGAGCCAGCAAAGGCACCTCAAAACTGCCCGGCACCCAGTAGTAGTCCACCTGCTTGCTCTCCGGGCCGACATCCACACCATGCCGCTTCAGCGCGTCCTGGCACCCTTCCAACAATTTGCCGGTGATCAGGTCGTTAAACCGACCGATGACAATGGCCAGACGCAGATCCTCCGTCTGAACAAAATTGCCCTCGTAAACTGCCATCTACGCTGCTCCAGACCTACCCAAGAGAAGAACAAGCGGAAAACCACGCTTTCCCATCCTAATTCACTGACGGGCAACGGCTGCCACACCCATATTTCTCTTTGGCAGGGGGAGCAAAACCTATTCGCCGATCCCCAAGGGGAATTGGGGCTTTCTCAACTGGCCTATCACTTCATCGGCGGGGTGCTACACCATGCACCTGCTTTGTGTGCCCTCACCAACCCGACGGTCAATTCTTATCGCCGCCTCAATGCCCCCGTCACGCTCTCTGGGGCCACCTGGTCTCCCAATACGATCAGCTACAGCGGCAATAATCGCACCCACGCCATTCGGATCCCGGATGCCGGGCGGTTTGAATTGCGTTTGGCCGATGCTGCCGCCAATCCCTATCTTTTGGCTGCTGGTCTCATTGCCGCCGGTCTGGACGGGATCCAACACCAACGGGATCCTGGCCCCCGCTGTGACAACAACGCCTACACCGATCCCCTCCCCAATGCCCCAACGTTGCCCGGCTCTCTGGTCGAAGCCCTCAACCATTTAGACCAAAACACCCTGTTCCGCAGCAGGCTTGGGGATCCCTTTGTGAATGCCTACCTCAAGCTCAAACGCCAACAGTGGCAGGAATACAACCGTCAGATCACGCCCTGGGAGCGGGAAACAACCTTGGATTGCTAGCCCGGTAGTTGTTGTTATCTCATTACACCTTGAGAGAGGGCTTCCAACTGGCCTGGAGTGACCCTAAACCTGGGCCAACTGGTGTTGAGCTGCCTGCCGCATCACCTCTACTGGCACAGGCTTGCCTCCCAGCCAAAGCGATAGAGCCTTGGCCCCCTGGTGAACCAGCATCTCTAGTCCACTGATGGGGGTATGTCCCAACTCGGCGGCCATCCGCAGCAGAGGAGTGGGATCCGGCACATAGATCAGGTCGTACACGATGGCACCCGGAGACAGCAGGCCCAGTTGCTCCCGGCTCAGGGGAGAGAGCTCCTGACCGCCAGGGGATCCCGGCTTGTGCATGCCCACGGGGGTGGTGTTGACCAAAAGCCGCGTCTGAGACAGGTAGCAATTCAACTCCGCCCAGTTCACCGTCTCCACCTGAGGCCAGGTCTGTTGCAAGGCCAGCAATGGGTTGGGGGATCGCCCCGCCACCCGCACCGGCCCCAGCCCCAACTCCAAACAACCTTGGATGGCCGCCCGCGCTGCCCCCCCGGATCCCAGAATGAGGGTGGGGATCCCTTTTTCCAGGCCCAGCAAAGGCTGCACAAAGCCATCGATATCGGTATTGGTGCCCGCCCACCCGCCCTCTGGCAAGGGGTAAACCGTATTCACCGCCCCCACCGCTGCTGCCCGCGATTCAATCTGATCGAGCAAAGGGAGAATGGCCTGTTTGTGAGGAATCGTCACATTAAACCCCCGCACCCCAATGGCCGCCAGCCCTGCCACCGCCGCCGCCAAGTGTTTTGGAGCCACCGGAAACGGCACATAGCAGTAGTTTTCCCCCATAGCTGCCAAAGCAGCATTGTGCATGGCTGGGGATAAGCTGTGGGCCACCGGATCCCCAACCAGACCAAGCAATTGGGTGCTTCCCGAAATCCGACCGTCCACCGGCTCAGCCAACTCCTCAAGGGATCCCTGAAGTCACTTTAAAGACTACTGAGACTCCGACTCAACCCGCTGCAGAGTCTGCCGGTAGCGATGGCGCCAGTCGGCCAACGATTCTTCCGAAATGTGGTCGATCAAGGTGCTCATCTCCGCCAGGATCTGATAAACGCGGTCAAAGCTTTGTCGGGTTCGCTCTTCCTGCTCCGGTTGATGGATCTGCACCATGTATAAGCTCATCTTGATGGTTTGCAGGCGGTTTTTGCCCAAATCTTCTAGCATTTCCCGAATTTGCCCGATTGCCTCCCGCCTCACCTGTCTCTGCCGCCGTCGCAACAGCCAAAAGAGGATCCCGTGGACGACCCCTACCAAAGTGGCGCTGACCGCCGTTGCCGTTTCTAGCGAAAAAGCGCTGCGGCTGGCCACAAAACCACTTAGCAGAATCACCCCTATTCCCACTGCTGTCAAGACTAGCTCAATGTTGTTTAGGAACCATCTTCCTGCCGGTCTCCAGATCCCAGATCCGGCCACTTGACCCTGAAGAATGCCCATCATAGCCTTTTGCACCTCCCTTCCGTCTCTCCCGTTCGCTCAGCCCATCACTACCTGCTCAGCCGCCCCAAGGCCAGGCGCGGTCTTCTACGGCTCAGTTGACGCTTCAGACAAAGCTGCCGGAGTTTTCGCCGCCGCAAGCGCAAGGGTCTGCGGGCCAGGGATCCCGCTGTGGTTGACTCCGGTGCAGGAGCCTGCATTTTTTGGCTGAGCTCTTGATGGTGTTGGCGGAGATCCTCAATCTGCTTGAGGCGAGTTTCCAGCTCTCGGCGCAGTTCGGCGTTTTCTTTTTCCAGACGCTGCAGGCGTTTCAGCAGCTCTGAGGACTCCGTTCCGCTGACGCGGTCGGAAACTGGGATGGGATGGGGAGCAGTCACCACCGAGCTGTGCACATTCCTGCTATCTCGCATAGCCTGGGCAGCCCGGCGCAACAGAGCCACCCCCTTGGGGTCATCGCTGTCCATGAGGCTGGCCGCTCCAAACTGGAGCTGCACCGGCAGCGCCCGCCCATTCACCACAAAGGGATCCTGAATCATCCGCTGACAGCAGCGTTCGGCAGCCATTTGCGCAGCAGCCAAGGTGCTCCCCGGCAGCAGAATGATAAACTGCCCCTCGTCGTAGCAAAACAGGTCGTCTCCATCGCGCAGGTTATTGGCCAAACGCTCCCTAAACAGTTTGAGCAGATCAGCCCGACCGTCAGCATCCAGCCCTTGTGCCAAAGAACCGAGGTTGGCCAAGCGCAGCACAAACAAGCTGAGGGGTTCCGATTGGGCACGGGCCTGGGCCACCCGCAGCGGCAAACGAGCCACCAAATCCTGACGGCTACCCACCTCCAAACCAATCGACTTGGGGGGAGAGGGAGGAGATTTTTGCCCAGTTTTGAGCAGATATTGCTGGCGGCGACTTTCTACAATGCGCAGCCCTGCCCGCACCCGCGCCAGCAGCTCTGCAGCCTGAAAGGGTTTGGAAAGAAACTCATCGGCGCCTGCCTCCAAAGCCCGCTCCATGCTATCGTTGCCCTCGCGGGCAGTCATAATGATGTAGTACACCCAAGCATATTCCGGCAGTTGCCGCAGTTGACGGCACAGGTCTAGGCCGTTCAGGGAGGGCATGACCCAATCGGCAATGATCAGATCTGGGGGTTGGCGGCGAATTTGCTCCAGCGCGGAGAGGCCATCCAAAGCATAAGAAATACTGCAGCCCTGCTTGCCCAAAAAGTTGGACAGCATCTCTGCCACCATGTAGCTATCATCCACAATCAGTACACGGGCTTGCAGACTGCCGTCTTGACTTCTGCCAGAGACGAGTTTCGCCTTCTCAGGCGCAGGAGCTGCACTAGCGCTCTCCGGTCTGGGATCCATAGACAAACTGAGGCAGGATGGCGAGAAAATCCGGGAAAGCAAACTACCCGCAACTTTCCATCGCTATTCTAATGAATGTGGTATCTCCATCGTTATTCTGATGCGGTAGCGAACAGCAGCCGCTTCCACTTTGCCGAGTTGGTTAGATGGATTGAATCACTCTTGAATCACTGAGACTTCGCTCGTCCAGAGCCGCTGTCTGTTGCTGCCCAAGGCTTGCTCTGACCAGAAGCCCTTTGGCGGGAGAGCTGAAATCTATTGGTGAACATTTGTGAATTATTCGAGGCAGCAAAGCAGAGGCTCAGTAACGGATCTCGAGGGTGACTTGGGCGCGCACGGTTTGCTGTCCCCCCTCCACCGGTGTGGATGCCGTTTCTAGACGGGCATAGTCGGCGCGGGCAAAGGGGATCGGCGGCGGGATCATGTAGCCATCGCTCTGAATCTGGATGCGCTCGACGGAACGGATGCTCAGGTTCAAGGCCCCCAGCACATCCTGGGCTTGGCGTTGGGCATCTTGCACGGCTTGGGTTAGGGCGCGGCTGCGCGCCTCCAACAGGGTGGCATCGTCGGCCCGGAAACGGCCCGATTCCCCCTGGGTGGCTCCGGCGGCCACAGCTTCGTCCAGCACTTGCCCGGCTCTGGCCACGGGCACCTCGAATTGCAGACTGTTTTGCCCCTGCACACCCGTTAGGCGAGGCTGGCCATCCTGATAGTCGTATTGCGGGTAGAGGGAAATGCCGGTGGTTTGTAGAGCGCCTACTTGCAGCTCCTTGAGGCGATTGACCAGCCGCTCTGAGCGTTCTGCCACCTGTTGTTGTACCGATTGCGCCGTCTCCCCCTGGATCACCACCCCCAAGCGAATGAGGGCAATGGAGTTCTCTACGGAGACCGATCCCTGCCCTGTAACCGTCAACATTCGGGATCCCTCACCAGGACTGGCCATCGCTCCACCTCCGGCGATTATGTTCCAACCCAACAGTGCCACCGCCAGTACCAGGCCCAGCCACGCTACCCCCTTCAGCCCTTTCCAACCCCTGATCCCGTTCATTGCTTTCCCCTTCTGTGGTTCAATCCCAGCCTACTCCCACCGCTCCTCAGCCTGATCCGACAAAAGCCCCAGCCACCAGTTCCCTAACCTCACCCAGCCGGTGCGTTCTTGCCCCCACGGATCCCGTATCCGCACACGGAATACCCGTTGATACTTGGAAGTGCTCCCGGAAAAAGGCCCCAGCCGCCAGTACCGTGCCTCCTGGCTCAAAATGGAGTAGCCATGCTTTGCCGCCCACCGCTGCAGCAGCTCTTGGCTGCGTCTTTGTTCCCAGACAAAAATTCCCATGAAAAGGGCAACAGCAACCGCTACCCATACTAGGGTCAATGCCAGCTCAGACATGGGGGTAGACAGCAAGGCTACTGCCCATCCTATGGGAGTTGCTCCAATGCTGGGATCCCCGGCGGTCAAAGTTCACCTTCGTCGCCTCACCCGCCCTCAGACCTTGGGCAAAGAGATCCCTGCTTCAACCCATCAGACCGTATGATTGAGGCAGGGTGGTCAAAACTCAATCGGTTCTCAAGTCGTTAAGGTCTCTTTACAGAATGGCCGAATCGAAACTGCGACAACTGCTGCACGATCTGGATGTTGAGCTGCAAAAAACCCCTGGCCTGGACGAAAAGCAGCGGCAGCACATTGCCACCATTCGCCAGGAAGTGGAAGCGGTGCTGGCCGATCTGGGATCCCGAACCGAGAGCAAACAGAGCCAAGGGCATAGAGATCGCCTTGGAGAGGCGCTGGGCCTGTTCGAGACCTCCCATCCCAACCTTACCCTGATCCTGGAGCAGGTGATCGACACGCTGGCGGGAATGGGTTTGTAGTTTCATGGTCGGTAAAAGGGCTCACCAGAAAGCTCCCTTGCTTGCTAGCCTTGGTAATGCGTTGAAAGCTCCTTATGCTCTATGACCAGCACTCTCCACTCCACCTCGTTTAACACCACCCGCTCCAAGCAGGTTTTTGCCCGGGCACAAAGCCTCATGCCGGGGGGAGTGAGTTCTCCGGTGCGCGCCTTCAAGTCGGTGGGCGGGGATCCCGTAGTGTTCGACCGTGTCTCAGGGGCCTACGCCTGGGATGTGGACGGCAACCAATACATCGACTACATCGGCAGTTGGGGGCCGGCGATTGTTG
>NZ_JANSHJ010000080.1:0-1213 GCF_047502615.1 Synechococcus sp. W60.3
AGTTGGTTTGCTAAGTGCTGCTATTGTACCCCTTGAGCCCTTAACAGGCTGTATCTCGCTGGATCGTCGCCCCGTTGCCTTGAATGGTGATGGTGCTGGTAATGTCCAAATCGTCGTTGTCCGCTCCAGAGTCGGTTTGGTGTCCCAGCCCATCGTCGTCTTTCGACAAGGTGTGGGTCGTCGCTGCCGACAGCACAATCGTGTCTGCACCTGAGCCCGCAGGACACTCATTCACTGCTGAATCGGTGTTTGCAGCTATCACAGCCTCCCGCAGAGAGCACTTCCCGTCTATGGCTATGGCATCGCTTGGGGTGGTGACGGTGATCGTAGCCTGTGCCGGCGAAGGCAATTGCAAACCTGCTGCTGCTATACTCGCCAACAAAGGCAATACGAACCTAGAGCTGTATTTGCCCACACCTTGCCTCTCTGTCAATCAAGATGGCCCAGTAAGAGGATCTCCCCCTGCTCACCTGCGGCAACAAGCCATAGACAGGGAGAGGGGCTTGGCAATCGGCTAACCTCGAAGACCTCCTCTCCTTAAATCTACCGCTGGCTGCAGTGGATTTCCCATTCCACTCTTTCCACTCTCATTTCCCTTCTGCCAGCCGATAAGGCATGGCTACACCTTGGGATGAGAGGCTGCTCCCGGTTGAGGGGCAAGGTGTGGAATGGGCTTCACCTAGGAACGGTGACCTCGAAACGGATGACCCCGGCTGAGCCAGAACTGTCTCCCCCCACATTCACCACCACCACACCGTTGGGGTTGCTGATGCCCCCACAAGCAGGAGGCACAGCCCCACCCGGCGGAATGAAGGCTCCCCCTCCCCCTGTGCTCACCGACAGGCTGCCCGGCACATACTGCAAGCCAGGCGCCAGGGGATCGCACACCACAAAGGTGGAAGCGGGCGAGTCCAGCAGGAAGTAGATGGCAAACTGCACCCGCGCTCCTGGGCGCACCGGCAGGTTGATGGCCCCCTGCAGGAAGGTGCTGGCTCCGCCCGGCCAAGGGATCCCTGGGTTGTCGTTGGGGTCGGTGGGCTCGTCGAAGAATTCGGGAATGGAGAGGCCATTGAGGGCGCTGATCCGCTTGACCAGTCGGATCCCTTCGCCGGGGGGTGCCGGGCTGGGGGTCGGGGTTGTACCTGGGCTCGGCGTTGGTGTTTGCGTCGGCGTGGGCGTCGGCGTGGGTGTTGGTGTGGGCGGAGGTGTTGGG
>NZ_JANSHJ010000081.1:0-1206 GCF_047502615.1 Synechococcus sp. W60.3
AAGAGGCGCTGTTGGGATCCTCGGGATAGCGGGCCATGGCCACCGTCCCTTCGGCAGCAAAGGGCAGGGCCGGCTCCACATCCCACAGGCCCAGTTGATCGAAGGTTTGGCCGTAGCGGGGCATTACCTCACCCTTGACCCGGATCTCCATGGGGATGGTGCGGACTCTGCCGGTGGCCGGATCCACATAGCCGTCGGCAGGGCCAGGGGGATCTCCAGCTTGCACTAGGAAGAATTTCTCCACTCGGTCAAAGGTCAGGCCATCGTAGAAGCCCCGCTGCACTAGGTCAGCGAAGTTGCCAGCAGTTATTGGAGCACTATAGCCATCCAGGGTGATCACCATGCGCCCGGCGGTGGTGTTCAGCTCCACTTCTGCCCGGCCCAGGAGCTGAGGCTTGTCGGCGTACTCATCAGGTACCTCGTAGGGGAAGGCCCCCACCCAGTTGTTCTCCAGGGATCCCAAGTCGTCTATGAGGCGGTCGTAGGCGGCGCGGGCTTCCTCCTTGCCCTTGGATTTGCGCTCCGTGGCCTGGCTGATGAGCTGCAACTCCTGGCGTAGGGCGGCTATTGCTTCAGAGGCGGCGGCAGCCTGCTCGGGGGGCAACTCCGCCAGCAGGGGATCCGCATAGCGATCCAGGAGCCGCTCCACCTGGCGCACATCCCCCCGCACCGCCGACCAGCGGTTGTACTTCAGGTCCGCCTCGATCTTGGTAATAGCTTCATCGATTTCCCAAATCCGACTGTCCTGGATGGGCAGGGCCCGCCGCAAGAGAGTACGCGGATCGGTAATGGCATCCCCTTGGGGCAGCGCCAGCGCCGGGATCCCCCAGAGCGCCACCCCGCAGAGCAGAGCAGCTACGTAGAGGCCAATCCGGCAAAGGGATCCCCATTGCCAAAATCCTTGGGCACGCTGCGTCATGGTTCCTACCGACTGCAAAACCACTCCTGTCTCAGCCTGACATCCCACCGTCACAGGCGGCAAGCGCTGTCAAACCTCGATAGATATCTCCACGACTGGCGTGCTCCACCTGGGGGAAAGCCGTTATCGCTACGCAACGCTTTTGCAACCGCGATAGCAAAGACGGAGTTCTCAGAGGGCATGACTACACGGCTCTCCTACCTAGGAACGGTGACCTCGAAGCGGACGACACCGGCTGAGCCAGAACTGCCTCCCCCCACATTCACCACCACCACACCGTTGGGGTT
>NZ_JANSHJ010000082.1:0-1177 GCF_047502615.1 Synechococcus sp. W60.3
CTCCCGCACTGCCCGATGTTCTGCTATCACTCCCCGATACTGCAGCGGCATTTCCCAGCCGGCAAAAGAGACAAATCGCGCCCCCAAAGCTTGATGAAGGGAGAACAAGGGGGTGCGTTGCAGAGGCGTTTGGCTCATCAAGGGATCCTCAGCGGTCTAAAGACTAAAAGGTCAAAGACTAAAATAAGTGCAGCATCGCCCATTTCTCGGAGCTTGTGCCATGCGCCTTCTCCACACCATGATCCGCGTCGGCAACCTGGAGCGCTCCCTGCGGTTTTACCGAAAAAACGCCGTAAAGCCCTGCCCTTGAGGGCAGGGATGTAAGGCGCAGACCGTTTTATCCCTTCAGGAACGCTGTTCGCGGTAGCGGTGCGTAGCACTTTAAAATAGCAATATGTTGGTCAGAGAAGCCAAGCTGCTCAACGGCACTGCAGAGCAGTACCAAGCTCTGGACGAAGCCATTCGCACTGCGCAGTTTGTGCAAAACAAGTGTCTACGGTACTGGATGGATAACCGGGGCGCGACCAAAGCGGTTCTGTATTCCCTCTGCAAGGACTTGGCCAAAGAGTTCCCCTTCGCCCGCCAGCTCAACTCTGCCGCCCGTCAAGCTAGTGCCGAAAGAGCTTGGTCTGCCCTCTCCAACTTCTACCGCCGTTGCAAGAACAAAGAACCAAGGAAAGGCTATCCGCAGTTCAAGAAGAACTGTCGGTCGGTCGAGTACAAGCTGTCCGGCTGGAAGCTGTCTCCTGACGGCATGTCCATCACGTTCACCGACGGCTTCAACGCAGGAACATTTGCCTTGTACTGCAATGGTGAGGCAAGACACCATATCCTAAACTCCAAAATCAATCGGGTGCGGGTGATACGCAGGGCAGATGGGTACTATGCCCAGTTCTGCTTGGATGTGGAGCGCAAGGAGCAGGGAGAATACACAGGCAATGTTATTGGCATTGACTTGGGCTGGAAGGCTTTCTACACCGACCAGAACGGCAACTCTGTAGAGTGTCCAAAGTTTCTCAGACGCAGCGAAAGGAGGTTAAAGCAGCACCAGCGCAGATTAAGTCAGTATCGGGAGGAATACACAACTTCACTTGCCTTGTGATATAATAATGTGATATAAATATAATACTGCGGACACCAGAAACGGTTGTTTAAGGCACTGGTAACGGTCGATTGG
>NZ_JANSHJ010000083.1:0-1128 GCF_047502615.1 Synechococcus sp. W60.3
GTTGGTTTGCTAAGTGCTGCTATTGTACCCCTTGAGCCCTTAACAGGCTGTAGCTGTGTCGTCGTGCCGATTACCTTCTACCTTCCTGCTAAAGCCATTCAAGCTCTGGATTTAACCCCGGGCCATGAGCTGTTGAAAACGTTGATGGCGGATCCTGTCCGGGCTGCCCAGCAGGTGTAATGCGCCATCGATTGGCCGCGCAGCCCCGACGATCCGCGCGAGCTGTCGGAGATCCCGGAGGTGCGCCTGTGGTTTATTCGTTGGGACACGGTCTGCCCCTGGATGCCCTACTTCCTCAACTGGCGCCAAGGAGAGCTGACCCGTTACGCAGCCATGTTGGTGCCCCATCAATTCAACCCTCGCGAGGGCATTGTTTACAACCCAGAAGCGCTGGAAATCTCTTTGTGTTGATGCGGTGGTTCAAGCAGCAGAAACTGGGATCCCTCTCGATGCTGCGGGATATGGCTTTGGTGTTTGGCTTCGAGGTCCAGCTGGAGTTTCTCACTCTCTGGGAGTCTGAGGTGGGGGATCCGAACTCATGAGGGTGATGGTGGCCGATACCTGGCCGGGGATCCCCGGAGCCGCAGCAGTGGCCAGCGCCTGGCAAGAGGTGGTCCAGAGACCTTGAGTCCAGCTCAGGGTGGATCCCAACCCTTCGGAAGCTCAGCTCAAGGCCCTCTGGCAACAAATCGGCGAGCGGGCAACCAATCCCCTCCTGGTTCTGCCGGGCAGTGTCGCCGATCCCCTGGAGCCAGGCCAAGCATGGGCCGATTTGGCCCATGCTTGGGGGTTTAGCCTGCTCTTAACGCTGCGACGGGAGGCCGCCCTGAGCCAAGCAACCGCCTTTGCCGCCCTGATGCGCCAAGCCAAGGTCCGCAACTTGGGCTGGGTGCTGGTCGGATCCCTGCCCGAAACCGAGGATCCCCAAGCTTTGGAGGAGCTGGATGCAGCTTTGATCCCACGCCTAGAGGCTCAAGTTGGAATGCCGGTGCAGGGGAGAATGGCTCTGGATGGGCAGATCCTTTGGGACACCGATTCCCTTGAGCAACTGGGCTACGTTCTATGAAAAGCAGAAAAACCCCCCAGCGTCTGCCAGGGGATTCAAGAAGGACTGGTCGACTAGGTCAG
>NZ_JANSHJ010000029.1:0-29780 GCF_047502615.1 Synechococcus sp. W60.3
GGGTAACCCCCCCCGTCAGCAGGCTTTGGGATTCGCGGCGGCGGTAGGTGCCCTGGGCCGACTGGATGATGGTTTCCCCCTGGCGGATTTCCAGGTTGCCTTCCCCGCGAGCAATTTGCGTGTTGCGGTCGTAGGTGAGGCGGTCGGCGACGATGGTGACCTCCTGATCCTGCTGGGCTGGGGTCGCCTGGGGATCAGCCTGGGCCAAGCGCAGATCCGCCAAGAGGGGATCCCGGCTGTCGACATCGGCCACCTCCTGCAACACCACGCCGCCGGAGAGAATGCTCTGGGCCTGTCGGCGCAGGTAGGTGCCCTGAGGGGCGCGAATCTCGAGGCCGCCTTCGCGAATGCGCAGGTTCCCTTTCCCTTCGGCCACCTGGTTGGCCCGGTCGTAGGTGAGCTGGTCAGCGGTGATGATGGTAGAAGTGGGATCCGCCCCAGCGCTGGTCGGGTCGCTCATGGGCGCGGCTGCTGGGCGTGAGGACTCCGAATCCAAGGGCAACACCGTTAGCTTGCCCTGCTGGGCGCTGAGGAGGGCAAATTGGAAGTTAAACGAGCCGGAGCGGCCCTCTAGGATCATTTCTTGCCCTTTGAGGGTGAAGGCCTCCGGCACCTCGATGCGCTCTTCGGGGGTGATTCGCAGAGCACGGGTCAGAAGCAGGCTGCCATCCTCGCTTCTCACCTCCACCCCCTCATCCAGATACAACGCGTCGGCGGTGGCGTCGTAGCGGGCACGCTTGGCCTGCCAAATCATCCGCTCGCTGCTGGCAAAAAAGGGATCCGGCACCTCTTCTTGGCGGTCGGCGCCATCTCCGTAGAAGTAGCCGTGCGCCCCCTGCTCAAACACCTGTTGCCCAGCTCTTAGCTCCACCTGGTCGGCGATGAGACGCCAACGCCGCTGGCCCCCTCGACGACCCAAGATATCTACCCTGCGGCTGACGGAAAGGGGCTGATCCGGGGGAAGGGGCTCCACCTTTACCTCTTCGATGTCGATGGACAAGGCCCAGCCAACCAGAGCAGCCAAGAGGCCGGTTCCCAAGAGCGCCACCCCCAGGTTGGAATTGAAAAATCGCCGCATCCTGTTCTCACCGCTGCCTTACGTTGATCCCTAACCCATGAGCCCCAGCGGGGCCAACACCCAAGCCGGCACACTAGGCTGTAGCTTATCGCAATTTGCGGGCCGCCTCGGCGGGATCCCGATCACCTCTAGGGTTCTGGCTTATCCCAGACGGCTGAGGATAAAGCCCAGCCCCAGAAACAGCCCCAGCCAAAAGTGGAGGCCGACGGCGATGAACTTAGAATGGCTGATCCGCTGCGGCTGGTCGTGATAGGCCCCCAGCAGGCGGGATAGCCGCACCGCAAAGGGGATCCCGGCAAAACCCAGCAACGTCCAAGCCGGAAAAGCCCCCAGCCCGACAAACAGCAGCAGCAGGCCAAAAATGCTGCCGCAGATCCAGGGGATGAGACGGGCGGAGCGCCGAGTGCCCAGGCGGGCCACCGGCGAGCGCTTGCCGGCAGCCAGATCGTCCTCCACCTGATGGAAATGGGAGCAAAACAAAATTAAGCTGGTGACCATCCCCACCACCAGTGAGGCCGCCAGGGCTGGCAGCGACCAGCTTTGGCTTTGGCTGTAGTGGGCGGCCAAAACCGCCAGCGGCCCGAAGCCCAAAAAACAGAGGAGCTCCCCCAGGCCGTAGTAGCCCAGGCGCAGGGGCGGCCCCTGGTAGGCGTAGCCCAGCCCGCAGGCCAGCAGCACCAATAGCAGCACCGTCGGATCCGATTGCCGCCAGCTCAGCCACAGGATCCCCGCCAGCCCCAAAGCCAAAAAGGCGTTGCCCACCCAAAACACCTGAACCGGCCTGCCCGTCAAGCTGACCAGCGAGTGGAGCTTGTTTTTGTCCACCCCCGTCTGGGCATCAAACACGTCGTTGCTGATGTTGACCCAAGCCAAAAGACAGATGGCGGCCCCCAGAAACACCGCCAAAACCCCCACATCCATCGCCCCTGACTGGGCGTAGGCGATGGCGGATCCCACCCAGATGGGCATGATTGCCACGCTGTACATGGGGGGCTTAAGGGCGGCCATCCACAACTGTCGCCGAGAGCGGCCCTCCCAAGTGCCCTTTTCCGCAAGCTGTACTGGGCTGGCCTTTGGACTCCTGCGCGTTCTCTTTGACGGTTCCGGCTGTGCGAGCATGTTGGATCTAGCTCTCTCTGGGTTCTGTGTTTGCTCTGTATTTGTTAGGTTAGGGGGCTTCTGTTCCCATCCCCAAGGATGCTAAGAAACCTTGCAATCCGTAAAGAAACGCCTGGGATCCGGCGCTGGCGAGCCTGAGCTGCCGGCTGCCCCCCTAATCTCATATCCTGAAACGCCTTTCTGCAGCTTCCCTTGCCGGTTGAGATGACGGTTGTCCTGTTTTCGGCCAAGGTAGGATCGTTCTCTTTTGCTTGCGCATGACTTCTTCTCTTTTCCCCTGGAAGGGTGGGTCCGGACGCACGAAATGGCCCAGAGCCTGGCCGCCCATTCACGCCTCTGCTGGGCCAGCAGAGGTGGAACACGCCTGGGATCCCCTGCTAGCGACCTGCCAAGAGATGGCGCGAGCGCGGGGGATCCCCCAGATTCTCAGCCTATCGCAGCCCATCTCAGGGCTAGATCCGCTGGCAGTGCTGACCCGGCAGTTGGGCTCGCTCCCCCCCAACCGCTCCTCTAGCTATTGCTATCTCTCCCACCAGGCGCAAGGGGAAAGGGTGCGGGTGCTGGGGTGGGGATCCCTGCGGCAGCTCGACCTTTCAGGAGAGGGGAGATTTCAGGCGGCACAGGCCTTTGTGCAAGCCCTACAGCCCCATGTCCACACCGCTCCTGGCAACCTAGAGTCCCCAAGCAGCCGTCAGGAGCGCCCTTTGTGCTTCTGCCGTTTTGGCTTTGCCCCCAGGAGCGGCGGGGGGGCAGCACTGGTCCTGCCGCGCTGGCAACTGTTGCAGGTGGGGGGGGAGCTGACGGTGGCGCGGCTTAACCTAGAAGTCGGCCCCGAAAGCGACCCGGCGGCCTTGGCTGGCCAGATTGCCGCTTTTTTTGCCCGCATGCAGCGTCTTTCCCAGGCTCCCTTGCCCGGTTGGGAGCTGCAGCCCCCTCTACCGGTAGCGGTAGCGGAAACACCTCTCTTGGCTCGCATTCAAAAAGCCCTGCAAGCGATTCAGGCGGGATCCCTGGAAAAAGTGGTGCTGGCAGAGGCTGTGGATCTGGCGTTGCCCTCCCCTCCCCCGATCCCTTCGCTGCTGGCCTATCTGGAGGCCCATCACCCCGATTGCAGCGTCTTCGCCTTTGCCCTGGAAAGCCAGAGGGATTTTCCTCCCCAGATCTTCTTGGGAGCCAGCCCAGAACGGCTACTGTCAGTGTGGCAGGGCCGGGTGCAGATCGATGCGCTGGCCGGCTCCGTCGCCCGCGGCGCCAACGGCCACCAGGATCGCATGTTGGCCGAGCAACTGCTCCGCAGCCCCAAAGACCGCCGCGAACACCAGTGGGTGGTGCGCTCGATCCAAGAGGCTCTGGGCCGGCTGGGGATGGAGCCCCGGATCTCCCCTCAGCCACGGCTGCGCCGTTTGGCCAACATCCAGCATCTGCAAACGGTGATCGAGGCCGAACTCCCTACGGAGGTGCATCTGTTCGACCTGTTGGCCCAGCTCCACCCCACCGCAGCGGTGGGAGGCTATCCGCAGCAGGCGGCGCTGCAGTGGCTGGAGCAGTGGGAGCCCTTTGACCGCTCGAGCTATGCCGCCCCGCTGGGCTGGGTGGACTTGCAGGGCAATGGCGAGTTGGTGGTTGGGATCCGCTCGGCTTTGATCGCGGGGAAGCGGGCCCGCCTGTATGCCGGCGCCGGCATCGTGGCCGATTCCAACCCCGCCCAGGAGCTGGCCGAGATCCGCCTCAAGTTGCATTCTCTGGCCCAGGCGCTGGCCTTGCAGCCCTTGCCCGACTAGATCCTCTCGATCCGGCAGGGGAGAGAGCTGCTCCAACTGCTTCGCAAACGGTTACAGTTAAGAAGCTGGCCCTTCCGTTGGCCTCGACTGCTCGGCAGCATGGTGACCCTGAATCCCACCCATTCCTCTCGTACGGCCGGATCCCGCGCGCAAGTGGGGCTCTGGCCCGGCCTGATCCAGCACTACCGGGACTGGCTCCCCGTCAGCTCCAGCACCCCCGTAGTGACGCTGCATGAGGGCAATACTCCTTTGATCCCCTCTCCCGCGCTGAGCCAACGGCTGGGGCGAGACTGCCAGGTTTACCTGAAGCTGGAGGGCCTCAACCCCACCGGCAGCTTCAAGGATCGGGGCATGACCATGGCAGTGTCCAAAGCCAAAGAGGCGGGGGCGGAAGCGGTCATCTGCGCCAGCACCGGCAACACGTCGGCAGCAGCCGCTGCCTATGCGGCCAAAGGGGGCCTGCGGGCCTACGTGCTGATCCCAGATGGCTACGTGGCCAAGGGCAAGCTGGCCCAGACCCTGATGTACGGGGCCGAGATCATCGCCATCCAGGGCAACTTCGACCAGGCGCTGGCTATGGTGCGGCAACTGGCGGAAGCTTACCCAGTGGCCCTGGTCAATTCTGTCAACCGCTTTCGGCTGGAGGGGCAGAAGACCGCCGCCTTCGAGGTGGTGGATGCCTTGGGGGATGCCCCCGACTGGCTCTGTATCCCCGTGGGCAATGCCGGCAACATCACCGCCTACTGGATGGGGTTTTGTCAGTACCATCAGCAGGGCAAGGCTAGCCGCCGCCCGCGTCTCTACGGCTTTGAGGCTGCCGGCGCCGCTCCCATCGTTCTGGGCCGGGTGGTGGAACACCCGGAAACGGTGGCTACGGCCATCCGCATCGGCAACCCTGCCAGTTGGGTGAAGGCCAAGGCGGCAGTCCAGGCCAGCGGTGGCCGGGTGGATAGTGTAACCGACGAGGAGATCCTGGCCGCTTATCGTCTGCTGGCGGCGGAGGAAGGGATCTTCTGCGAGCCGGCCAGTGCCGCTGCAGTGGCTGGATTGCTGAAATGGCGGGATCAGGTGCCTGCCGGCGCCCAGGTGGTGTGCGTGCTCACCGGCAACGGCCTTAAGGATCCCGACACGGCCGCCCAACAGGGATCCGCCGCCATCCACACAGGAGTAGCCCCCGATTTGGCTGCTGTAGCCCGCCTGATGGGCTTTTAGCGCCGCTGGTCGTGGTTGTGCCACCTGGTAGTACCCCTGGATAAATGGGGTGCTGGCTTAAGTTGGCGACGAAGCCGAGAGGCGTCTCCTTCTCAGGTGGGCTACCTGGTAATTGCCGCCAGCGCCCGTAGAGGAGCCTTGGCTGAATTGGGAAGAGCTAGAGGACTTTTGGCAGTTGGTGGACAAGCTGCAACTGCCTGCGGAAGTGGTGAGACAGGTTTCTCAAGAAGTGGCAGCCGAGCTGGGGGATCCCGGCGTTCCCCCCCTGGAAGTCCTGGTGCAGGGGTTTACTCGTCACTGCGGCTAGAAGGCTGCGCGGGCGACTGATAGTTGCGGATGGCTCGCCTGACCAAAGTGAGAAAGGCATAGGCCCGTTGATCGTTGGGATCCAAGCGCATCACGGTTTGAAAAGCCGCTTCGGCCTGCCGCAGGACCTCGAGATCGAGTTGTCCATCCACCTCTGCTTCCAGTTGAGCCTTTTGCAACAGCAAGGCTCCCCGGTTGTAGTGGGCTGCAACATGGGTGGGATCTGCCGCCAACACGGCCTCCAGCTCGGCCAGTGCCGGATCCAGATAGCCACTCATGCCCAGCACCCAGGCCAGCTTGTAGCGAGCTTCGGTGTGCGCGGGATCCTCGGCAACTGCCCGGCGAAAGGCCTGGATGGCAGCCGGAAAATCGCCTGCCTGAACCGCCGCAATGCCTTCTTGGTAACTGTCGCCGGCCATAGGCAAGGTTGGGCTCGAGTCGAGGGATCCCCAATCTGCAGCTTAGCCCTTTCCAGACAGGATCTCCCAGTTTTCTCAGCGCCTTTTCCCCCCTGGGCCTGCCATCTGCGGCAGGGGAAACTGCATCAGCAGGAGATCTGAGACTGCGCGAAGCCTGCTCCGGTCGAACTCTGCCCCTTCCTAGGATGAACATAGCCACTGATTGTCAGGTGTGAACTATGAACGCCAAACTGGTCTTCCTGCCGCTGGCTTTGGGGCTGTCGATGGCTCCGGCCACCGCCGTTTTCCCGCAGACCCTGGGCCTCTACCCCCCGCTGCAAAGGCTACAACTGGCCGACAATCGGCTGGAAACCGGCACCCGCTCCATTATCGTCAACCCAGTGCCTTCCAACTTGCAGGTCAACCTGGAGCTGGATCGGCGCGGCTCTAACCCCATCTACCGGCCCGGCGAGCCGATTGCCATTACCGTGAGCACCAATCGCGACGCTTACGTCTACCTCTTCAGCATCCAAGCCGATGGCCGCACCCATTTGATTTTGCCCAACCGCTTCTCGGGTGGAAACGAGTTTTTGCGGGCCGGCGAAGCGCGCACCTTCCCGCCCCCTGGCGCCCGCTACCGCCTGACCATCGCCCCGCCCTTTGGCCAAGCCCAAGTATTGGCGGTGGCCTCCCTCCGTCCCCTCAACTTCCAGGAGATTGCCTCTTTTGAGCAGGGTGGCTCCTTTGCCAATGTACGGCTACGGGGATCCCAACTGGGCGATGCCATCGCCCGCGCCATCGTCGTCGAGGAGATCCCTGCCACCGAGTGGGTGACCACCACTCGCTTCTATCGGGTTGCACCGTGGTGACCCCGGCAATGGAGATCCCAGACCCGCCCTAATCCCAGAGTCTGGAACCGACAGCCAAGCAGGCTTGTCTTGCCGCTGCCGGCCTAGACCGAGCCGAAGCTGAGGCCTAGGAGAAGAACAGCCGCCAAGCTCACCACCAGCATTAGACCAGCAGGCAGAAATTGGCCGGTTTTGCGGTAGCGCAGGGCAAAGAGAAGGGATCCCAGCACCGCCGTCCCCAAGCCCAGACCCAGCCCCCAGCGGGGATCTGTTCCCAGTAGCCCGTAGCTGACGCCGCTGAGGGCAGCCCCCACCAGGCCGCTAATTAACGACTTGGAGCTTCTGCCTTTCACATAGCCGACGACCCCGCCTAGCAAAAGCAGCGCTCCATAGACGAGCAAAGTCATCTGTGCGGCCATCATGGCTGGGAAAAACCCCCCTAGCTCGGTCTAGTCGACAACAATTTCACGAATCAAGGGCAGGCGGATGCTGATGTAGCGGTTGAGAATTGAGGCATCGACGTTGCTGAGGGCATGTTTTTTTTGGCAAGCACTCAGAAGCAGATTCACCAAGTCATCGTCGCGCTGATTGAGCCAATCTGGCCTGCCGATCTCGCTGACCAAAGACCAGAACTGGCGTACCATTTCAGGGGTCATGGCATCCATTGTGTAGGGTAAGGGCTGAACTGCGAAAGTGCAAGAGAAAGAGGGGTCTAGGCCATCGATCCCATTCTAGGGAAAACGCCCTGTCCATGAAGGCAACATTTCAGCTCCGTCACAACTTAGGATAAGATGTCATGCTTTCCCATAAACCTCAGCAAACCCCAACCAACCCTGCTTCAGAAGGCTCTGAACCAGAAGCTTCCAGCGCTAATAAAATAAAGCAATAATGACTCTTGCCCAATCTCGACATCGGCATCAAAAGGCTTACAGGCAGACCGGCCAAAACTTCTCAGGGAAGGCGCAGAAGCTTGGCAGGCCTGGACGCTAGTGCAGGGCGTACTGCAACCCATAGGCTCCTTCTTCTCCTGGTTTGTGGGTGTTGGCCCGGAGGGTGTAGGTGCCGCTGCGAGGCAAAAAGGCAATTATCAGGGCATCGCTGCCGCCGCCTTGGTCGTCATCCCAAGCCATCACCTCTCCCTCCGGGTCCAACAGTTGCAAAAAGGCATCGAAATCAGAGCTGGCCATCGAAGCGAGTAGGATCTGGCCGGCCCGGGCAGCGATGGGGTGTTCTTCCATCCAACTGCCGTCTTCAGGGTGTTGGGCGGATCCCTTCTGCAGACGGCCCGACACCGTTTGCTGCCAATCGACCTGGGCCAGCCGGTAGGTCAGCCGGTAGGTGCCAGTGGATGCCGGCTTGAAGCTTGTGGCCCGCAAGGTGTAGGTGCCTTCCTGCAGCAGCCGCACCGCCAAGAGGGCATTAACATCTGGGCCGGAGTCGTCGTCAAAGCCGATTACCCGCCCTTGGCCGTCCACCAGCTCCAGGTAAGGGTCAAAGTCTTCGCTCTCCAGGGCGGCGATCAGGATCTGGCCCGCCTCGGCGGCCACAGGGATCCCATCCCAGTAGCTGCCGTACTGGGGGCTGACCTCGTCCCCCCCTTCAAGAGTTCCTGTCAGGGTTTGGCTGCCTCTCCACAGGGGAGAGGGAGTCAAGGCGGCTCCCACTTGTGTGCTCCCCTCTCCCACGGGGTTCAACAGCCGACAGCCGCTGGCCAACCCCAAAGCCACCCAAGCAAGGGCCAAACGGGATCCCCAACCGAGGAAAAACCCAGAACTAGAACATAAGCTCGACATCCAATCGACGAGGATCCGTCTAGAGGGAATGGAGACCACAGACTCAATTCTACTCCTTGGGCGGAGCCCGGCCAGGGACGGCAATTTACAGAGCATCCCAAGCTTGCAAGACGGCCTCTAGGGCCAACCGCCCGTGGCTGAGATGGGTCCCCCCCTGTAAGTAGACGATGTAGGGCTCGCGCATTGGCCCATCGGCGGAGAGCTCGGCGCTGCTGCCGGCAACAAAAGTGCCCGCCGCCATCACCACCGGGTCGGCATAGCCGGGCATCACTTCTGGGATCGGGGTGAGGTAGGAATCCACTGGCGAGCTGCTTTGGATAGCGCGGCAAAAGGCCTGCAACTTCTGCGGGGATCCCAGTTGAATGGCCTGGATGATGTCGGTGCGGGACACCTGGGGTGACGGGGAAACAGGATAGCCCAGATCGTGGAACACCTGGGCGGCCAGATGGGCGATCTTGACCGCTTCGGCCACCATCTGTGGAGCCAAAAACAGCCCCTGGAACAGCAGGCGATTGAGATCGAAAGTTGCTCCCCCTTCCGAGCCGATCCCTGGCGCTGTCAGCCGGCAGGCAGCCTGCTCCACCAGCTCGGCCCGCCCCGCCACATAGCCCCCCGCCGGGGCCAGGGTGCCGCCTGGATTTTTGATTAGGGATCCAGCAATCAAATCTGCGCCCACGTGGGTGGGCTCTTGGGTTTCCACAAACTCGCCATAGCAGTTATCGACCAAGACCACCACCTCCGGGTTTTGTGCCTTGACGATCTGGATCATCTCGGCAATCTGGGCGATGGAAAAGCTGGGACGCCAGTCATAGCCACAGGAGCGCTGGATGTGAACCAGGCGGGTTTGCGGTTTGAGGGCCGTTTTCAGGGCCTGCCAATCGACATCTCCTTCCCGCAGATCCAACTGACGATAGGTAACGCCGAACTCCCGCAGGGATCCCCGCCCCGATCCCCGCAGGCCGATCACCTCCTCCAGAGTGTCGTAGGGGGGGCCGGTGATGGCCAACAGCTCATCCCCCGGCCGCAGCACGCCAAACAGGGCACAGGCAATGGCATGGGTGCCAGACACCATTTGCAGCCGCACCAGCGCCGCCTCACAGCCCATGATCTGGGCAAACACCCGATCCAAAACCTCTCGTCCCCGGTCGTCGTGACCATAGCCCGATACGCCGGCAAAGTGATGGGATCCCACCTGCTGGTCGCGGAAGGCCTGCAGCACCCGCGCCAGGTTCTCCCTAAGGACCCTATCTATCGCCTGAAACTGATCCTGCAAAGCTGCTTCTGCTTTGTCCAAAAGCTCCTTCGCTTTCCAAGAGATCTCTCTGACCACCGGGTCCACCCCACTTCTTCTAAGCAAACCGGCCTTCCGGCTAGCAGGTCGGCCACAGAGGCCAAAAACGGCTTTTCAGACCTGCTCTTGGTAACGATATTTCTACGGGATCCCTATCTTATAAAAAGCTTAACTTCAGTCAACATCTCTTCATTCTCCCTTTCAGTCTCTGTCTGAGCTGGAAAAAGCACCCTGGCTCACCAGGTTGTATAATGGCCACAAGTTCTGTAAGGAGAAAAGAGAAAAGATAGCAATAAACAATAAGGAGATGCTCGCCCTGAGAGCAGAGGTCGATTCAGCAAGTGCTTATTCTCTCTGTTGAATTTAAGTTTAGTAAAAGCATTTTCGGCAGAACCTATCTGTGTAAGTTCTGCCACTAAGTTTGCCCTTTTCGAGCAGTCTGGAGACCTTCTCCACTTGAATTTGGAGTTCCGAATTCAGGGAACCTCTCCTTGCCTGAGAAGTGGTGCTGGCTCCCAATCCCTTAAAAATGAAGACGGCCTAAATTTATTCTTAACCCCTGAACCAGATCCCTGGGGGAGATGTTAACTTAGACTTAACCCAAGAGGTTAGTGCCGATGCCAAAGCCGATCTTCATCTTCTGGCGTAGCCCTTTCTGCAAGTTGCCGGGCCGCGATCATGCCTGAGGTGGGGGCTGTTTCCTAGGGATCCTTTGCGAGGGTGAGGCGCTAACTTTAGGTGTAAACTGACACAACCGGGAGAGTACCCATGACTAAGCTTGTGATCCAAGGGAAAAACGTCGAGATTACCGACGCCATCCGCAGCTACGTTCAAGAAAAAATCGAGCGGGCTGTCAAACATTTTGCCCAGATCACCAGTGAAGTGGATGTCAATCTATCGGTAGCCCGTAACCCCCGCATCAGTGCCAACCAATCTGCCGAAGTTACCGTCTACGCCAACGGCACCGTCATCCGGGCGGAGGAAAGCAGCGAGAACCTCTACGCCAGCATTGACCGCGTTGCCGACAAGCTGGCCCGCAAGCTGCGCAAATATAAAGAACGCAACGGCGTTCACCGCATCCGCCATTCTCCCAAAACCTCGGTGGCAGTGGCCCAGCAGCCCCTTACCGATCCTCTGAATACAGAACGGCAAGCAGAGCTGCCCCCTGAGGTGGTGCGCACCAAGTATTTCGCCATGCCTCCCATGACAGTTCAGGAGGCGCTGCACCAGTTGGAGCTGGTGGATCATGATTTTTACGTGTTCCGCAACATCGAAAACGGCGAGATCAACGTCATCTATGTCCGCAAGCACGGCGGCTACGGGCTGATCCGCCCCCATCCCTAGAGGAGACCCTGCGGGCTTTCTTGTTTGCCTTAGGTCTCAGGGGCAGCGCCTGCTGGATCAGGTGGATGAGCTGCTTGAGATGGTGATGCAGCAGGAGATCCTGCCAGTTGCGAGGCGAGACCGATCCTTGGCTTGGCCAGCCCTAGGCAGCTTTGCCCTCCTCTTTAATTCCCGCCTTCTTCCAATCGTAAAAGCTGCCCTCACCCCCAGCCCCTCTCCCACAAGGGAGAGGGGAAAGTCAGGGATCGGCCAACTAGATGTTGGGGAGCCGTTTGCACCGTGGCTCCCCGACCAAGAGGGCCTCGAAGAAAAGAGAAGGGAGAGGGCTCTATTCTTCAGCGGCGGAGAGGCTCCCCAACGGCCAGCACCTGCTGCAGGAACTGATCCTGGTGCTGGCGCAAGACGCCCAGATCCGGGCCGTGGTTGAGTAAGACGAAACGGGTGCCATCCGGAAGCTGCCCCACCATCATCAGTCGGTTGGCGGCAGAGCCCACCTGGGCGATCGTGCCCGGGGGCAGAGCGCGGAGCTGCAAAGGGCTGTGGCCGACCCCGGCCACTGGCAGGACACGCCTGGGATCCCCGTCTGTGGCCTCAAGCAGATGTTCCCACAGATGGGCCAGGGCGCGGGGGGAGAGGTACAGCTCTTGCCCGCCTGGGCCAAGG
The DNA here is from genome assembly GCF_047502615.1 of Synechococcus sp. W60.3. Taxonomy (NCBI): domain Bacteria; kingdom Bacillati; phylum Cyanobacteriota; class Cyanophyceae; order Synechococcales; family Synechococcaceae; genus Synechococcus; species Synechococcus sp. W60.3. Next base: position 11,834 of record NZ_JANSHJ010000029.1, read on the forward strand.
CGAATTTCCAACTGGGCAGGGGCCAGTTTGGGATCCAGATGGGCAACCGGCTGAGCTACCAACCGCTGCTGCAGGTACTCCAGCAGGGCTGTTCTGCCTGCCAGCTCCGCCAACAGGGCTTCTGCCATGGCCCGATCGTTGCCGCCGTTGAGGATTTGTAGCAGGGATCCCAGGCGCAGCGAGGTGTAGCCGGCCAGGCAATGGATCTCCTCCGGCAGCTCCCTTAACGTTGACCCGGAGCCGCCGAGGGTCACAGGATAGGGCCCCTGGGGATCTCGGAGGAGCTCGGCAAGCCGGCGGGCGCTGGCCAGAGAGTCAGGCTGACCCAGCAAGCGGAAGGGGGGCACCACCTTCACCTCGCCGTCGATCTGGCGAATGCCGAGGTTGTGCAGGTGGCGGGCCAGCTCGGCCACATTGGCCTCCCGGAAATAGGGATCCCCGCCGCCCACCACGACCAAGTCTCCCGTCAAGCGCTGGCCGGAGCGGTGGCTGGTGGTGTAGAAGCGAGTTTGGAAGCGATACTCATAGCCCCACTTTTCCAGCGCCATCAGGCTGAGGGCCAATTGATCCAAAGCCCCCACCGGCAAAGGCCGATCCAGCAGGTGCTCCGCCAAGAGCTCGCCTTCGGCTGTCCAAAGCAGGATCCCCTGTTGAGAGAGCGCTCCCCCTTGGGCCGCCAATCCCTGCAAAAAACCGGACAAGGCCACGGCGTAGGGGGAATCCTGCCACTGCGACGATTGCCCACGGGGCCACCAGGGGGGAAGGCCGGGCGTGCCACTGGGGGAAGGCAGCGGCGGCGGCGGGGTGGGGATGGGGGGGAAGGGGTTTTGCGCCGCTGCTGTAACCTCAGCCTGGACACCCTGAGAGGGGGTTTCGGCACTGCTGCGGTTGTTCCAGCAGGCCCCCAGGGCCAGAGAACAAACCAACGGGATCCCTGCCCAGAGGAAACGGCGCTGGGAGCTCAACCCCTGTAGGATAGACAACATGCTGACCTCCCAAAAGACATTGGCAAAGAGAACGAGCTGGCAAAACTTGAAGCTACTCTAGTGCCATCTCAATGGCTCTGGCAAATTTTCCCCTTGCCCACTGCCCCTCTTTTGCCGAGGCGACCCCAGATGGGCAAATCGGCATTTTCTTCCTTCACACAGAAGAGCGGGATCCCTGTCACGCCAAGCTTAATTTGGTTCCTATCTGATGCTAATTGGCGGGAGATTCGCCCCTCGCCCAACCCTCCACTGTAACTTTTGTTGTAAAGCCTGTAACGCTTTTGTAACGGATGATGACCTGCTTTTGGCCGCTCTTTATAGAAGGTTAGAATGGAAGAATTTAAGCTCTAAGCATTCTCAGCCACCCATGGGGAACCCTCAGCGATGGCTCAGTTGGAGAAACAAGCCTTCCTGGAGCGATGGCGCGAGATTCTGGCCCCTTATTCCCTGGGCTATCGCCTTCGGCTGTTGTCGCAATTGGTGCGGCGGAAATTTCAGGCCTACCTGGAGCCCTTCGGCCTGACCGCTTCCCACTGGGTGGTGCTTTGCTGCCTCTGGGAAGAAGACGGGATCCCCACCTCCACTATCTGCGAGCGCCTGCAGCAGTTGGGGGGTACCATGACCGGTGTCTTGGACGGCATGGAGAAACGGGAGCTGATCCGGCGGCAGCGGGATCCCAAGGATCGGCGGATCTGGCGGGTTTACCTCACCCCTGCCGGAGAGAAGTTGAAAGAAATTTTGCCCCCTCTCATTTGGGAGTTGCGGGAGCAGACCTACGGCTGTCTCAGCTTAGAAGAACGGGCAACCCTGTCGCGGCTGGTGGATCGGCTGATTGCCCACTTGTCGGAGGAGTCGGAGGCCGCGGTGGTGGCAGAGCCGCACCATCGCTTGTCCTATTGACACTCCCACCCAGGGGATTCTTACGCAGCCCAAAATGGACTCGTAAAGGCGCTGTCAAGACGCCCCTAGACAGTCCTTTGAGGCATAACCTCAAAGTTCTGCTTACTTCGGACTGAAGTTCCTCCAGGTTAGTTATTGCCGCATCTATGGGTTGACGGTTGAGCTGATGGGGATCCCTGCTGTGTTGCTCCTAGACTGTTCTCCCTTAAGTCTTTCCTCGGCTGAGGCGCGGGAGAAATTGCTGTATTTGCTGGCCCAACTGGCCTACCGCGAGGGATCCTTTACCCTCACGTCTGGGCAGCAAAGCACTTACTACATCAACTGCAAGCCGGTTACCCTCCACCCCCAGGGAGCCTACCTGGTGGGATCCCTGCTGCATCGGCTACTGCCCCCTGAGACCGAGGCAGTTGCCGGCATGACCTTGGGGGCGGATCCCTTGGTCACAGCGGTGAGTTTGGCCTCTCTGCAGGCTGAGCCGGCCAACCTGGCGGCCCTGATTGTCCGCAAAGAGCCTAAGGGACATGGCACCCAGGCCTGGATCGAGGGGCCGGAGTTGCCGGCGGGCAGCCGGGTTTGGATCTTGGAGGATGTGGTGACCACCGGCGGCTCGGCTCTCAAGGCTGTCGAGCGGGTGCGGGCAGCGGGCTATCGGGCAGAAGGGATCCTGGCTTTGGTGGATCGACTGGAAGGGGCAGAGGCCCGTTACCGCGAAATGGGGATCCCCTTTCGCCGCCTGTTTACCCTTGAAGAGGTGCGTGCCTGCCATCAGAGTCTCCGCCAGGGCTTGGTGGGCTGGCCGGTTTTGGGAGGTGAGGGGGGTTCCCAAGCCTGCTCTTGAGAGGCTCCCCATCTCTCCTCCGCTGCAAGAGCTGGCCAAGCCAAAAAGGCCGTTGGCGCTTTTGACCTTTGGTCTTGGTTTTGTCGATTGGTAGCTGTCATTGGGCTGTAGAAGTGACAGGATAGGCGGTGAAATAGGGCGAAAAGGGTTTAGCCATGCGCATGGGCAGACTCAGTGGCATCCTCTTGCACCCCACCTCGCTACCGGGGCCATTTGGCATCGGCGATCTGGGGCCGGCTGCCTACCGGTTTGTGGATTTTCTGGTGGAAAGCGGCCAGCGCCTCTGGCAGGTGCTGCCCCTTGGCCCCACCGGCTGGGGCAACTCCCCCTACATGAGCTTTTCTGCCATTGCCGGCAACCCACTGCTGATTAGCCCGGAGCTGCTGGTGAAAGCCGGCTGGCTGGAACCCAACGGCTGGCAGGATCTGCCCCAATGGCCAGCCATCCAGGCGGGGAATGCTGAGCGGGTGGACTACGAAACCGTGATCCCCTTCAAGCTGGGCTTGTTGCGCCGCGCCTGGGCCACCTTCAAAGACAAGGCCACCGCCGCCGACTGGGAAGCCTTTCAAGCCTACTGTGCTGCCGAGGCCGATTGGCTGCCGGACTACGCCCTGTTCATGGCCCTCAAAGAGGTGTATGGCGACCAGGAATGGACCCAATGGGATCCAGCCTTGGCACAACGGGATCCCCTGGCTTTGCAAGAGGCCCGTGACCGCCATGCCGATGCCATCACCCGGCAGATGTTTTGGCAGTATCTATTTGCCCAACAGTGGGGATCCCTAAGAGAGTACGCCCACCGGCATCAAGTGCAGCTCATCGGGGACATACCCATCTATGTCGCCCCCAACAGCGCCGATGTGTGGGCCAACCGGGAGCTGTTTCACCTGGATGAACAAGGACGGCCCTTGCAGGTAGCCGGCGTGCCCCCCGACTATTTCAGCCCCACCGGGCAGCGCTGGGGCAACCCCCTCTACAACTGGGAGGTGCTCAAGGCCCGCGGCTACGACTGGTGGATCCGGCGCATCCAGGCCATTCTCAAGCAGGTGGATTGCGTCCGCATCGACCACTTCCGCGGCTTCGAGAGCTACTGGGCCATCCCCGGCGCTGCGGAAACAGCGGTAGAAGGCGAGTGGCAAAAAGGGCCGGGGGCCGACTTCTTTCAGGCGCTGGCCGACAAGCTGGGGAAAATCCCGGTGATCGCCGAAGATCTGGGAGACATTACGCCGGAGGTGTTGCAACTGCGGGATCAATTTGGCTTGCCCGGCATGAAGGTGTTGCTCTTTGCCTTCGGCTCTGGGCCCGATAACCCCTATTTGCCCCATGCCTATGAGCGCAACTTTGTCGTTTACACCGGCACCCACGACAACAACACCGTGGTGGGCTGGTTTCATGACCCAGAACGCCCGGAGTGGGAAAAGCAAAACCTGTTGCGCTACCTGGGCTGCCAGGGATCCGACGGCATCCACTGGGATCTGATTCGCCTGGCCCTGGCTTCCGTGGCCGACCTGGCCATCATTCCCCTGCAAGATGTGATGGGCCTGGGGGCAGAGGCGCGCATGAACTTCCCCGGCAGGGCCGAGAACAACTGGGCCTGGCGCTACCGCGAGGAGATGCTGCGGCCGGAGCTGGCCCAGCGGCTGGCGGAGCTGAGCGTCACCTACGGGCGCATCTCTCCGCAAGAGTTGGAGCAACGGCGGGCAGCCCTGGCCCAAGAGCGGGCGGCTGGGTTCCCTGAAAGATTTTGAACCTCTTTTCTCAACGCCGTTCTTCGCTTGCCTCAGCAGAGACCTGTTCTCAAAGCCGCCAACAGCAGCAATTTGCCGGCACCAGGGATCCCAGCCAGATTCCAAACAAGAAGCCGGATCTCTAGTCCAGCGCTCGTGCCTGGGCCAGGAACTCCGCCACCGTCAGGGATCCCAGGTCTTGGCCGTGGCGCTGCCGCACGCTCACTGTGCCAGTTGCCTGCTCTTTTTCCCCCACAATCAGCATGAAGGGAACCTTGGCCTTCTCGGCGTTGCGGATCTTTTTGGGCAGGCGGTCGCTGTCGGCATCGATGTGGACGCGGATCCCCTGTTCTCGCAACTGATCCCGCACCTGGGTGGCATAGCCCAGGTATTGGTCGGAAACGGGCAAGATGCGCACCTGTTCCGGCGCCAGCCAGAAGGGAAAATCCCCAGCGTATTCTTCGATGAGGATCCCAATCAGCCGCTCCAGCGAACCAAAGGGAGCGCGGTGGATCATTACCGGCCGCTGCCGGGATCCGTCCTCGGCCACATAGTACAAGTCAAAGCGCTGCGGGTTTTGGTAGTCTACCTGCACCGTGCCCAACTGCCACTCCCGATCCAGCGCGTCGCGGAAGATAAAGTCCAGCTTCGGCCCGTAGAAAGCCGCCTCTCCGATCCCTTCAAAATAGGGCATCGACAACTTCTCCACCGCGCGGCGAATGGCATTCTCGGCCATATCCCACTCTTCCGGGGATCCCAGATATTTATCGGATTTGGGATCGCGGAAGCTGAGGCGGGCGCGAAAATCTTTGAGTTTGAGCTTGTCGAAAACCACCAGAATGAGATCGACAACCTTGAGAAACTCTTCTTCCAACTGATCGGGACGAACGAACAAGTGGGCGTCGTCCACCGTAAAGCCGCGAACGCGGGTCAAGCCCCCCAATTCCCCCGATTGTTCGTAGCGATAGACGGTGCCGAACTCGGCATAGCGCAGCGGCAAATCGCGGTAGGATCTCAGCTCTGATTTATAGATTTGGATGTGAAAAGGACAGTTCATCGGCTTCATGACAAAGCCCTGTTCAGCGGCGCGCGCCTCCTCGCTCTCGGCCATCATGGGAAACATGTCTTCCCGGTACTTCTGCCAGTGGCCGGAGATCTTGAACAGATCCACGCGGGCAATGTGGGGCGTCACCACCGGCAGATAGCCCCGCTTGAGCTGCTCCTGCTTGAGAAAATCCTCTAGCACCCAGCGCAGAGTAGTTCCTTTGGGGGTCCAAAGGGGCAGGCCCGGCCCCACTTCATCGGCAAATATAAATAGGCCCAGCTCCTTGCCCAGCTTACGGTGATCCCGCCGCTTGGCCTCTTCCAGCCGCCGCTTGTATTCCTTGAGCTCCTCCGGCGTCTCCCAGGCGGTGCCGTAGATGCGCTGGAGCTGCGGCTTGGTCTCGTCCCCCCGCCAATAGGCGCCGGCCACGCTGAGCAGGTCAAAAGCTTTGGGGTTGATCTCCTTCGTGTTTTCCACGTGGGGGCCGGCACAGAGATCCCACCACTCATCCCCCAGATGGTAGATGGTGATCGGCTCGCCTTCGGGAATGCTATCTAAAATCTCCAGCTTGTAAGGTTCGCCGAGGGCCTCGATGCGGCGCCTGGCCTCCTCCCGGCTCACCTCCTCGCGGATCACCGGCAAGCCTTTCTTGATGATCGCCTGCATCTCTTTTTTGATGCGCTCCAGATCTTCCGGCGTGAAGGGCTCGGGATGGTCAAAGTCGTAGTAAAAGCCATAGTCGGTCGTCGGGCCGATGGTTACCTGGGCCTTGGGAAACAGCCTTTGCACCGCCATCGCCAGGACGTGAGAGGTGGTGTGGCGGATGCGCTCCAGCTTGGGAGATTCGTGGGTACGCAGCAGCTTGAGGGGGCTGTTGGCCTGTTGAGGGGATGCGGCTGGTTGAGACATCGGAACCCGCTTGGCGACAAAAATGACTCTGCAGTGCTTTTATCTTAGTCTGAGGCCAGAACAGCCGGGATCCCCAACGGGGACAACTCTCTGTTTAAGAAAGACCGTCGCCTTTAAACCCAAAGCTCGGCCAAGAAAAAGGGGGGAAAGCACACAGTATTCTAGAAGTGTCGCAAAGTGTCGCAACCTCTGAATTCATTCATGGTCTCTTCGCTCGCCAACCTTGCCGAACGCTCTGCCGCCGCCTCTGAACCGAAACCGGCCCCCCTTTCTGAGTCTGGAGTTGCTCCGGTCATAGCCGCCATCGATGTGGGCAGCAACTCCCTGCACATGGTGGTGGTGCGCATTAACCCCAATATCCCCAGCTTCACCATCATCTCCCGCGAAAAAGCCACCGTCCGGCTGGGGGAATTCTGCAGCCAGACGGGCGCCCTTACCCCTGCTGCCATGGAACGGGCCCGGACGGCTCTGGAGCGGTTTTGCCGCATTGCCGAGAGCTTTCAGGTGCAGGATATCGTTGCCGTGGCCACCAGCGCTGTGCGCGAGGCCCCCAATGGGCCGGAGTTCTTGAAGCGGATCGAGCAGGAGCTGGGCCTGCGCATCGAGCTGATCTCCGGCCAGGAGGAGGCCCGCCGCATCTACCTGGGGGTGCTCTCGGCCATGGAGTTCCACAATCGGCTGCACGCGGTGGTGGATATCGGCGGCGGCTCGACCGAGCTGATTCTGGGCAACGGCCAAGAGCCGGAGTTTCTACGCAGCATCAAGGTGGGGGCGGTGCGCCTGACCCAAGCTTTTTTGCACCACGATCCGCCCACCTCCGCCGAGCTGCAGGCGCTGCGGCAACATGTCCGCGGCATGCTGGAAGCTCCCATTGAGCAGATGCGGCGCATCGTCGAAGCCTCCCAACAGCCGGGATCCCTGACCTTGGTGGGCACCTCCGGCACCATCGAGTGCTTGGCCCAGTTGGATGCCCGCCGTCGGCTGGGCGCTGCCCCCACTCGCCTGCAGGGGTATGAGTTCAGCCTGGAAGCCCTGCGGGCCTATGTCAAAGAGCTGCGCTCCCTCACCGTGGCCGAACGGCAAAAACTGCCCGGCTTTGGGGAAAGACGCGGGGAGATCATCCTGGCTGGGGCCGTCATCTTGGAGGAGGTGATGACCCTGCTGGGGGTGGAGCGGATCCAGTTTTGCGAACGGGCCCTGCGGGAAGGGCTGATCGTGGATTGGATGATCGGCCAGGGGCTCATTGAAGATCGGCTGCGCTACCACAGCTCGGTGCGGCGGCGCAGCATCCTCAAGCTGGCGGAAAAATACCAGGTGGAGCTCCCCTATGCCGAGCGGGTAGCGGAGTTTGCCCTCAGTCTTTTCGATCAGACCCGCGGCATCCTGCACTCCTGGGGCTCCCGCGAGCGAGCTCTTCTCTGGGCGGCCGCCATGCTGCACAACTGCGGCCACTTCATCAGCCATGCCGCCCACCACAAGCACTCCTACTACCTGATCCGCCACGGGGAGCTGTTGGGCTTCAACGAGGAAGAGATAGAGGTGATCGCCAACCTGGCCCGCTACCACCGCAAGTCGCCCCCCAAGAAGAAGCACGAGAACTTTCAACGCCTCAGCAACGAGCGGGATCGCCAAGTTGTCCTCGAGCTCAGCCCCCTGCTGCGCATAGCCTGTGCTCTGGATCGCCGCCGCCTGCAGGCCATCCAAGCTCTCCACTGCCGTTTTCAGCTTCTGGGAGAAGGCCCCCGCTGCATGGAGCTGATTTTGGATCCCAGGCACCCCAACGACGACTGTGCCCTGGAGCTGTGGAGCTTGAACGAGAAGAAAAAGGTCTTCGAGCAACAGTTCAAGCTGCAGGTGATTCCCAAATTATCCACCCAGATCCAGCGCAGCGCGGATCCCTTTGAGGCAGCCGTCTAGCCAAGGGGCGTATAGTCGTTTCAAACAAGACGAAGACACTTTGCCGCCGACCCCCTCTACCCTCGCCCCCGGCCCCTCTCCCAAAGGGAGAGGGGAGTTGGGGATAGTGCTCCGCACGGCCGGCGCGTCCGCGACAGCGTTGCGTAGCAATAACGACGCAGAGAAACGTTTCATTGCCATTTGAGATGGCTGTAACTACCAAGCTGCCGGTGAACGCCAATAGCTGGGCAAGCGGATCGTATTCCTTTAGCTACCGTTTGCACCAGCGGGATAAAGTTCTCGCGAGGCTGCACGGCAAGTTTTGCTCAGGGAGCGATGGTAATGGGCGAGGGGCTGGTTTGGGTGGCTCTTTGGCCGCCCCGCTCCAGGATCACCTCAACGAGGCCGTTGTTGACCGGCTGCATGTTGAAGGGCAGTTGCTGCTGGGTTTCGTAGAGGCCGGGCGCCACCTCCCGCATCTCCACCTCCGGCGTCACCCCGACGATGCGAAAAGCTGCCCGCCCCCCCGGATCCCCTCGCATCGTAACTTTGAGGATCTCGCCCATGCGCAGGTTGGTGCTGTTGGTGGTGACATTGAAAATCCGGGGCAGCCCAGCAGCGACAGGTGCGGAGACCGGCTGGATGGTGGAGCGGGTTCCCTTAGATCCATCGATTGCAAAAGGGAAGATCTCCCGGTGTTCCTGGCTGAGGCCATCCTTAGTGAGCACAATTCGCAAAACGGGGTTGCTGGCTTGGTGGGTGGGGGCCACCACGTAGGTGCCCTCGTAGTGGTGGGGTCGCACCTCCCGCATCGGCTGGTTCAGGGCCAAATTCCCCAAATCAAACTGGGCGATCCCCCCCGAGTCCCCCCAGATGGCAATGGTGAGAATATCCCCTTCCACCAGGTCGCGCTGGGGATCCAAGCGAATCGCCTCAATACGCGGATAGCGGTTGCCGACTGGAGCCAGAGGAGCAGGCTCAGGGGTGGCCGGTTGTGGCAGAGGGGATGGGGGCGGAAACACCGATTCCACCGGCGGGGGAGCGACATTGCCCAGGGCCAGTTGAGGGAGCCGCCGCTGAACGCGGGTCTCCCGTCCGTTGAGGCTCAGTTGGATACGAATATCGGGACTGAGGGCGCTGTCCTGAGGGCCAAGGGTGTAAACGGCGCGGTAATAGCCGGGCTGCACCTCCTGCATGGGCAAGCCCTGCACCAAGCTGCCGATATCCACGGTGGCCCTGCCGTTGGGAGTGGCCTGGGCCTCAACAGTCAGAGTTCCCCCTGGCGGCACCACTCCCGACTCAGGGGTAATCCGCGTTTGCAAGATTTCGGGTTGGACAGTCTTGGCCACCGGAGCAGGAGAGGGACGCAACTGCGCCACCGGAGCTGGCAAAGGCGGAAGCTGACCGCGATACACCAGCGCCTGGTGCAACAGCACCGCCCCCTCGGCTCGGCTGAGCACCCGATTGGGCCGCAGCCGGGCCGGATCCGGCACATTCACCAATAGCCCTGCTTCCCCTGCCATCGCCACAAAAGCCCGCCCCACCTCCGGCACCTCGGCAGCATCGGTGTACAGAGCCATCCAGCGCTCAATATCGTCCTGGTTGGGAGCAGGCAATTGCAGGGCCCGCACCAAAATAGCCAGGGCTTCCAGGTGGGTGAGATCTCCTTGCGGGCGAAACTCGTTGCCCTCGTACAGGCGCATCGCTCCCGCCTGCAGCACCGCTTGGGCCGTCCAATAGTCGGGGGTATTGGGCTCGAGATCCCGAATCTCTTGTACCTGGTTGGGGTTGGGGACGTAGCCGAAAAACTCCGTTAGCCACTGGGCCAATTCCAGACGAGTCAAGGTCGCCGACAGCGGCTCCTGGGTGAGCACCAGGTCCGTCTGGCGCTCCAGCGCTGCCACGTAGGCATCGGCCCAGGCCAGCGAGGCTTGCTGCTCGACCCCTTGCGACCAGGCCGGCAAGCTGAGGCTTGACCAGCCTAGCGTCCAACATAGGCCCAAGGCTAGGGGCCACGAGCACCGCATAGCTGTTACTCCTGTTCCGTTGACATCCCCTCAGAGCCAGCTTATCTCAAAGTTCCGCCGTGTCCTCAAGCCCTCGATGTCAGTCGCGATTGCGCCCTTTGGCAGTGGGATCCCCTACCCCAGGCGTTCCGGCTCACGCTGCCCTAGAGTTGAACTCAGAGGCTGTTAGGAGATCTTACCTATGCAAGGATGGGGCCTCGCTTGGCGGCAAACAGCTTGAGCAATTGTCTTGTAACTTGTAGCTGTGCATGCAACTCCTTATCATTGTGTTATAGACTCAAAGAGCCCTTTTGCCCCTAGTGCAGGGAGGAGTTTCATGGCTGGCAACACTGGAGAGCGACCTTTTGTCGATATTATTACCAGCGTCCGCTACTGGGTTATTCATGCCCTGACGATTCCCGCTTTGTTTTTGGCGGGTTGGCTTTTTGTCAGCACCGGCTTGGCTTATGATATCTTTGGCACCCCGCGCCCCAATGAGTATTTCACCGCAGAGCGGCAGGAGTTACCGATTGTCAGCGACCGCTTCAACGCTCTTGAGCAACTGGAAAAGTTAACTCGCTAGGAAAGAGCAGGGCCAGGCTGGCAACTCTTTAGTTGTTGCGATTTGTAAATCTATTTTGCGTTCCAAGATGCAGGATCTGGACTATGGCGACCAAATCTGTTAACAAACCTGACGAGCCTGTTTTCTACCCCGTTTTTACTGTCCGTTGGTTGGCGGTGCATACTTTGGCGATTCCAACCGTTTTCTTTTTGGGAGCTATTGCCGCAATGCAGTTTATTCAACGGTGAACCCCATGGCTGATCAACCTGAGAAGAATCCCAACACCCAGCCGGTAGAGCTAAACCGCACCTCCCTATACTTGGGCTTGCTGCTGGTGTTTGTGGTGGGGCTGTTGTTTTCCAGCTACTTTCTCAACTGAGACTTCACTTGTCTCTGGTCTTAAGTTGAGAAAAAGCTGCAGGGATCAATGTAGGCTTACCTTAGCCAGCCCTTGGTTCTCTTTGCAGACTACGGGTGCAACTTTTTAGACCTATCTTTTTCTTCTGGAGGCCAGTTGCTATGACTAGTCAGGCAAGGATCCCTCTGTGGATAGTGGCTGTGGTTGTCGGTTTGGGTGTGGTCACGGTGGTTGGGCTTTTCTTCTATGGCTCCTATACCGGTCTTGGAGCGCCCGTGTAGTTTAGACAAGTAGAGGAGGGCGAGGGGCAGTAATCTAGACAGACCCCTCGCTCTGTTTCGTTTCGGGGTATGCGGGTCAGCTAGAAACCGCGGGAGCTCCCCTGTACCCCCCTATATCCCCCCGCCCAGCCCCCCAGTCCCCCCGTATACGGGGGGACTGGGGGGCCGGGGGCCGGGCCGGTCAGTGACGGGAGGAATGCGGTCTGTTGATGTATAGTTACAGCATGCCCCAAGTCTTGACTATCAAACTGTTCGCGCTAGCGGGACGGAGTCCTTAGGTATCGGAGTCGCAAGCCGCCAAGCTGGATGCGACTCTGGACGCCTTTGTGCAGGCCTTGAACTGGGTGAATGAGAACACACCAGAGAAGATAGTCAACGCCGTCAAGCTCCAATCTCTCTGCTAGCGCGAGATTCGTACCTGCTTTGGGCTATCCTGGCACAACAGGTATGCAGACGGGTGGCAGGGTCGCGTAAGGTTGCCCGGCAACAGAACTGTCCGGTCAAGGCCTTCAAGGCAGGCTTCGTGACCTACGATGCCCGCATCTTTTCCTTCCGCGAGAACGACTGGACGGTGTCGCTGACCACCGTAGAGGGTCGGGAACGCTTTGAGTTGGCCATTGGCAACTATCAACGAGGGATGCTGGCCGGCACCAATCCCAAATCGGCCACGTTGGTCAAACGCAAAGAGGGTTCTCACTACATCCAGATTGGCGTCGAGCCAGACACCCCCAAGGCGATGGGGGTGGACTTGGGGAGGAGAGATATTGCCCATACCTCAGAGGAGGACAACTGGAATGGACAGCCGTTGAACCAGGTCAGAGACCACTACTTCTGGTTGAGAGCGATCCTCCAACAAAAAGCCAGTCAGGGCAGACGCAGTTCACGGCGGAGATGTCGGGAACTGCTGCAACGGCTGTCTGGTCAGGAGAGACGCTTGCAAACCTGGGTCAATCCCTGCATCTCCAAAGCGATTGTGTCGAGGGCGCAGGCCACCCACAGTTTTATTGCCCTGGAAGACCTGAGTGGCATTAGGGAGCGCACCAACCGACAGCCGCGCAGTTAAGATAGAGCGGCGGCGGTCGAATAGTTGGGCGTTCTATCAACTGAAGCAGTTTGTGCAGTACAAGGCGCTGCGGGCCGGGATCCAGGTTGGGGTGGTGCCGCCTGCCTACAGCTCGCAGACCTGCCACCCGTGCCTGTGGATTGGGCAACGGGAAGGGAAGCATTTTCGTTGTGTGAACTCGGTCTGTGGCTGGAAAGGGGATGCAGATTTTAACGGTGCCAACGTGATTGCATTATTGGGGGCTGCTGTAAACCAGCCCCCCTACCTCCCCCCGTATACGGGGGGTTGGGGAGCGGTCGGAGCCCGGTAGTTTACACATCTCCCGTGAAGGGGAAGGGTGGCTTTGACACTCCCACCCAGGGGATTCTTACGCAGCCCAAAGTGGACTCGCGAAGGCGCTGTCAAGACGCCTCTAGACAGTCCTTTGAGGCATAACCTCAAAGTTCTGCTTACTTCGGACTTAAGTTCCTCCAGGTTAGTTATTGCCACGCGGGTTTTGCACCGCAGTAGGTTGTTTTCCTGGAGAAGCTCTGTACTAATAACAAAGAAGCAACTAAAGTGGCTCAAGGGCTTTTCCGCCGCGTACTCAAGTACGGGGCTACCAAGCTATCCTCTTGTGTAAGAGCAACGTGGCTACAGAGAAACGTGTTGAGCCAGCACAGCAGTCAGATGTTCTCTTTCTTGAAACAGACAGCGGCGCGAGCTGCTCTGGTCAGCTTCGGCTCAATTTTGCTGGCCGAAATGGGCGATAAAACCCAGTTGGCCACCCTGCTCCTCAGCGCCCACTCGCAAAATCTTGGGGTGATCTTCTGCGGAGCTGCTGCTGCCCTAATCAGCACCAGCTTCATTGGGGTATGGGCGGGGGCTTGGGTAGCGCGAGTCATCCCCCCCCGCTGGATCAAAACCTCGGCAGGCGTGGGGTTCCTCCTGATCGGCCTATCTCTGCTCTGGGGATCCCTGCCCATAGCTGGCTGAGCAGAGGCCTTCAGGATGGCTCCGGCAAAGCATGTTACGATTAAGGACGCCTCGCACTCCACCTGAGTGCCTCACTTTATGCCGGACAACCGGTCAGGAAGACCAGCATGGCCAAAAAACGCAACCTGAAGCGGGAAAAAGCCGAGCGCAACCGCGAGTATGCCAAGCAGTTTCAGAAAAGTCGTGCTCGCAATAGCCGCCGCTTCCGTTCTGTTCCTCGGGATCAGGAGGCCAGCGCTGGCGAAGAACAGCAGCCGTGATGGCAAGTTCGTCGAGAGGCTCTGTTGACCAACACCCTGACCGGAGCTAGCCCAGCAAAGCTGCTATTGTAGGCAGGGGTGGGCTGGAGCGGATAGCCATGAAGTACCGACGTATTCTGCTGAAGCTGAGCGGTGAAGCCCTGATGGGGGAACGTCCCTACGGGATTGACCCCGAGGTCTTGCAGTCCATTGCCAGTGAAGTAGCCTCGGTGGTGCGGGCGGGCGTGCAGGTGGCGATCGTGGTGGGAGGGGGCAATATCTGGCGCGGGCGCAAGGAAGCGGCTGCCCAGGGGATGGATCAAGCTTCTGCTGACTACGTGGGGATGTTGGCCACCGTCATCAACGCCTTAACCTTGCAAGATGCCATCGAGCGGGCCGGGATCCCGACGCGGGTGCAGACGGCCATTGCCATGCAGGAGGTGGCAGAGCCTTACATTCGTCGCCGCGCCATTCGTCACCTGGAAAAAGGGCGGGTGGTGATCTTTGGGGCAGGCTCTGGAAATCCCTTCTTCACCACCGACACGACTGCGGCCTTGCGGGCGGCGGAGATCGATGCCGAGGTGATCTTCAAAGCCACCAAGGTGGACGGGGTTTATGACGCGGATCCCAAGACCCATCCTCAGGCCCGCCGCTACGATGTCCTCAGCTACCAGGATGTGCTTACCCGCGATCTGCGGGTGATGGACAGCACTGCCATCGCCCTCTGCAAAGAAAATCAACTACCCATCGTGGTTTTCGACTTGACCACTCCCGGCAACATCTACCGGGTGGTGCAAGGGGAGCCCATCGGCACTTGGATTGGACAAACAACTCCCAAGAGCAATGGGATCCCTGCCCGCCTGGCCCAGGAGAGCGGATCCTAAGTGGGATAGGCCGAGGCTACACTGGGGGTGGCCCTAACTGACCGGTGACGGCCTGAAGATCTCTTCTGGCCACGCTAACCTGGCCAGAGGATGTGCTGTCGCGATGTGGAGGGGAAGGCGATGACCGATCACCGCGATCCCGCCTCGCCCGAAGGCCTGATCGCCCAAAGTGCTCCGCCCCGCTGCCGCCAACGCTGGGGTCGCCGTCTAGTGCAAGGCTTAGCTTTCCTGGTGGCCTTGGCCGTTGGATTTGGCTACTGGCGCTGGCAGACCTGGCTTCAGCCGCTGGATGGCCCAGAGCCAATCCAGGTGGTGATCCAGCCGGGCAGCAGCAGCCGTTTAATCGGGAAACAACTGCACCAAGCGGGGGTGATCCGCTCTGCCTTGGCCTGGGAGCTGTGGAGCCGCACCTTTGGACGCGACTGGCTGTTTCAGGCAGGTACCTACGCTTTGGATCCCAACCAAGACATGCTATCCGTAGCCCGACAACTGCGGCAGGGCCGGATTCTGCAGCGGCGGCTGACCATCCCGGAGGGCTGGCGGATCGAGCAGATGGCGGCGGCCTTGGCGGAGCGCAACTGGTTGGCAGCCGATGTTTTCATCGCCACGGCCCGCGTGATCCCTCCCCTCGATTGGCTGCCCCCCAGCTTGAACTCCCTGGAAGGCTACCTCTTCCCCGACACCTATCTTTTTCCTGTCGAACAGGTGGAGGGATCCCTGCCGGATCAGCAAAAAGCCGAGATTGTCATCAACGCCATGCTGCAGCGGTTTGCCGCCGTGGCCCTACCCCTGTTTCGCCAGCACACTACTTCCCTCTCCTTGCATGAGTGGGTTACCTTGGCCAGCATTGTGGAGCGGGAGGCCGCCGTGCCGGAGGAGCGTGCCTTAATCGCGGGCGTCTTTTTGAACCGGCTCAAAAAGGGAATGCCCTTGGGAGCCGATCCGACGGTGGAATATGCCCTGAACATCCAGCAGACGCCAGATCGCCGCCTCACCCTTGCCGAGGTGCGTACCCCCTCCCCCTACAACACCTACCTCACCCCCGGCTTGCCCCCTGGCCCCATCGCCAGTCCGGGCTTGGCCAGCCTCAAAGCCGTTTTGGAGCCTGAGGAGACCGATTACCTCTACTTTGTGGCCCGCTACGACGGCACCCATGTTTTCAGCAAGACCCTAGCCGAGCACGAGGCAGCTCAACGGCAAATCCTCCGCGAGCGGCAGGGATCCCCGCCCACTTCGCAATGAGAAGGTCAGGAGCATTGGCAGTTGGTGGCTGAAAAGGTTCTCGATGGTACGCAAACCTTGGTTCAAGCTCCTGCAACCGGATGTGGTGGTGGCCGGCACTGTCTTGCGGCTGCGGGCAGAAGATCTGTTGGCCTGGCAGGTGAGGGGCGTCATCTTCGACGTGGACGACACGCTGGTGCCGATCCGCCAGGCTGAGGTGGATCCGGCTGTGGCCGCCTGGCTGGAGCAATTGCGCCCCCACTTTCAGATTTGGCTGGTGAGCAACAACCTCAACCGCAACCGCATTCGCCAAATCGGCGAGAGCTTGAACCTGCCTTCCATTCACGGCGCCGGCAAACCCTCGCGGCGCGCTCTGCGGCGGGCTGTGGCGCAAATGAACCTGCCGGTGGAGGCGGTGGCCATCGTGGGCGATCGCCTGTGGACGGATATCCTGGCGGGCAATCGGCTGGGCTTGGTTACCGTATTGGTCAACTCCCTCCTGCCCAAGACTCTGGAGAAGAGCCCTGCGGCCATCCTGGATCCCCGCGTTTGAGAGATTCTTTGGACAACCTCACCCCCGTCCCCTCTCCCAGAGGGAGAGGGGAGCTAGGAAATAACGTAACGAGCCGTTTCATTTTTGAAATGACTCTATAGGTTGTCAGGGGGTGGCGCATCCGCAAGTTGAAATCGAGAGACAGCTTGCAGAACTGACCCATCTGCCCAAGTTTTTTGTAGAGTGACGGCAGTGAGCCGGCTCCGGCATTGGGCCCGCCGGGTGGCGGTGTAAAGGCAGCGTCAAATTCAAAGGTTAAGCATGCAAACCATCCCTGTCGTCAAGTCCGCCATGCAACGGGTGAAGTCCATGATGCAGAAATCGCTGCGGTCTGTTCCCATCTCTCACCGTCCCAAGTCTCTGTTGATATCCCAGGGACGGAGTTTAATTAAGCTGAGCAGCCTGCTGGCCTTGCCCTTGCTGGTCTCGGCATGGCCCGCTTGGGCCTTGACCTTGGTGGCCCGTCCGGATCTACGCAGCCTCAAACGGGCACAAGTCATTCGGGTGGTCGATTACAACACCCTGGTTGTCCAGCTCGAAGGGGACTTGAATTTGCGGCTGGTGCAACTGATCGGGATTGCTCCTCTGCCGGCAGAGCTCAATCCTACGTGGACGAAGCTGCGCGGGCAAACCCCTCTGCCCATCTCCAATGCTGGTCAATACCTGCAGACGGCTTTGCTGGGGCGCGAGGTTTTCTTGGAGTTGGATCCCGCTCTGGCCCCCACCCCCACCCTGCCTGCCTACGTTTGGCGGGCCAATACCCTCATCAACCAGGAAATGCTGTTTTTGGGGCATGGCCTACTGTCGCCGCAAACCAATGGCCTCAAGTACGGCGTCATTCTCAAAGAGGCAGCCAATGCGGCAAGGCAACAGGGGCGCGGCTATTGGACGCCCTATGGCCCTCGCTAGAGGGAAGCCAAAGACAGGTCCAGAGCCGCCTGGCCCTTGGGGATGGCTCTCAACTTCAACAAACAGTTTCAACGGCTCTTCGGGAGAGCCGCTCCACCCCAGATCCCGTCCAAAAGGCGGGAGCGAGCCGTTCTCTCGAGATTGCTCACCTTTTGTATTTTCTTAGTATTTAGCCTGCTTATATATGATGATCTCAGGCGGGCTTTCGATCCTGGGCTGCCGAGTTCGCTGGGTTGGAAGGGATCCCGCTGGGTGATTTGGAGTTCCCTATGGCGGATGAACTGCCGTTTACCCTGGATCAGCTCCTCATCGTTCAGGCGATTGCGCAGCAGGGGAGTTTTCGGCGGGCTGCGGAGAGCCTGTTTGTCTCCCAGCCAGCGGTCAGCTTGCAGGTGCAGAACCTGGAGCGACAGTTGGGAGTGGTGTTGTTTGACCGCGGCGGGCGCAAGGTGGAGCTGACGGATGCGGGGCAGGTGTTGCTGCACTACAGCGAGCGCATCCTCAAGCTCTGCCGGGAAGCGGTTCAAGCTCTGGCCAATTTGCAAGAGATGGGAGGGGGGCACTTGGTTTTGGGGGCCAGCCAAACGGTGGGCACCTA
>NZ_JANSHJ010000030.1:0-29325 GCF_047502615.1 Synechococcus sp. W60.3
CGCTTCACCGCTGAGCAGTAATGCTCAGCAGTGTTCAGCGTAAATGTATCAGCTAAAAGTTCCCAGAGGGCTGGCAAGCGCTGCTTAGCTCGCCAATGAAGGTCATTAGCCTACTCACTGATTTTGGTCTTCAGGATCCCTACGTGGGCATTCTGAAGGGGGTGATTTGGGGGATCGCGCCCCAGGTTCAGTTTATCGACCTTAGCCACGAAATCCCGCCTCAGGACGTGGCAGCGGCCCGTTTTGCCTTGATGACGGCCTATCCCCATTTACCTTCTGAAACCATTCACCTAGCGGTGGTAGATCCAGGGGTGGGGAGCAGCCGAAGGGCGGTGGCCATCCAAACCCAAGGAGGCTATTTGGTCGGCCCTGACAATGGCCTCTTCAGCGGCGTTCTGGAGCAATCCCCACCTCTAGCTGCTGTGGAACTCAACCGACCCCGCTATTGGCGCACCCCCTCCCCCAGCCGTACCTTTCACGGGCGGGATATTTTTGCCCCCGTGGCCGCCCACCTGGCCAACGGGATCCCCTTGGCAGAGTTGGGGGATCCCTTGGATGTGGCCGAGCTGGTTCGCTGGGACTGGCCGCCACCTCAGGCAGAACCCGACGGCGGCCGCGGCGTGATCCAGTCCATCGACCGCTTCGGCAACGGCATCACCACTCTCCCTGGCAACTGGGTAGAGGGCCGCAACTGGAGGGCCTGGATCAAGGGGATCACCATCCGCTCCGCCGCCACCTTTGCCGAGGGAAGCGAGGGCGAGCTGCTTGCCCTGGTGGGCAGCTCCGGCTGGGTGGAGATCGCGCAAAACCGGGGCAACGCCAGCCGCACCTTGGATTTCAAAGTAGGGGACGAGGTGCGCGTGCAGTGGGATAGCTAGCCGAACTCCCTCCCCCCTGCCCCCTCTCGCTTGGGGAGAAGGGAGACTAGGCAGGCTGGCTTTCCACCGTTAAAGTTTCCGGCTCAGCTGCGGAAGTTGAGGTTCCTATCTGAACTTTGACCGCCCGCACGGCATCGGCCTTGGGCAGGGTGAGGGTGAGAATGCCATCCCGGTAGATGGCCGAGACTTTTTCCGGCTGAATGCTTTTGGCTAGCTTGAGGGTGCGTTGAAAAGGCTGAGGCTCCACCTCTTGGTAGCGTAATTCAGCACCTTCAGGGCCTTGAAGCTGGATCTCACCGCTGATGGAGAGCTGCTGGGCTGTGGCCTCGATGTGGAAGCGTTCCCGATTGGCCCCCGGCGCCCACAACTGGACGATGTAGGCTTCGCCGCTCTCCCAAACCTGTAATGGCGTGGGGAAGAAAGTGCGAGGGTGCTCTCCAGAGCTCTGCTGCCTCGGGAAGTCAAGGGTGCTTTGCTGCACGCGCACATCGAGGATGGGGGTGAAGTAAACCAATTGCATAGCCGCTCCTTGGGTAGTAGGGTGGACAATTCTTGAAAAACGGGTCAACAGGGGTAACAACCGGATCCCACCGTTCTACAGAACTCCCCCCACGTCGGAAAAAGCTGTATTGAGACGAGATGGGATCCAAACCCCGTTCTGCTTCAATGATCCAAGACCGCTGTTGCCAGCAGGGAGGGCAAACCGATCCAGCTAGGGGAGAATCCCATCACCTTTCTCCAAAGTTCACTTTGGACAACCTCATCTAGAGCCAGCGGGATCCCTGTCGCAACCTTTTCTCTGCCGGTTCGATCGGCTTCTGCTGAGAATGCTGCCGCCAGACAGCTTGACAGAGGCATGGGCGTTAGGGCCGCGCGGTAACAGCCTGGATTCTCTAACAGTTCAGCACAGTTTATCAAAGCTTAAAAGTCTAACTCTAGCTTCAATTGAAGTTGTTTGGTTAGTCTCTCAGTTTGGTAGCAAGTTTTGAGAGAGACCTGACAGACAAGGCAGGCCGCCTCTAAGATGGCCTTCAAACCAGGACAGCTTGAGCAGTGGGATCCCATGTACGTGTATTGCCCAGAAGAAGTTTTGGAGGCAGGAGCGCCATACAACCTTGAGGAGCTGATAGAACGGCTGGAGCAGGGGGATCGCACCCTTTTAAGCCGGTTGTTCGACGTTCGCTACCCCTACTGGAAACGCAACCTCCGGCGCAACGTTCGCTTGGTGGCTGATCTGCGCTATCTGGGAGAGGTGCCGGTTTTGGTCTTGTTTGGCCTTTGGGGGAGAGGCAGCCACGAGTACCGAGAGTTCCTGGAGCGGCGGCAGGATCCCAGCTATCAAGAGCGGGTGAGGAACTGGGTGTCTGACGATCAGCTACAGGCATGGCTGGCACAAAGGCAAGCGGAAAATGAACAAGAAGAAGCGCGGCAAAACCAGCTCCTCCCTCTGCCCAACGAACTGTACGATTGGACACAGTTTTTAAATACTCCCAACCGCCAGGAGCGGCTTGTGTTGGAAAGCGGGGAATGGGTTCGGCAAGTGCAAGCCCTTTCTCTAGAACAGCGGCGCCAAGTGTATCGGGCGGTAGAGCAATTCATTGGCGATGAGAAAGGGAATCTCTACTGGAAACTACCACTGTTTTATCCAGAAACTGAGGTTAGGTGCTGGCGGGAAGGCTCGATACATCTGGCTATCAGCCTGGTGCAGGTATGTGAGCAGGAAAAAGTCTTATCTCCATTTTTAATTTTAATTGGAGTTTACGACCACGCTCCGGAGCAGAGAGAGCGGTTTGACCTGGGGCGCCGAACTTGCCTATTTGGGAGGGGGGCCGATCAGCCGGATATTCTCCAACACCCACAATCTTTAGAGATTTGGAAGCGATATGCCCGCCGCGCCTACCCCGACTACATGGTTGCAGATGAAAACGTCTGGCTGGAAATCCAGGAGACTACAGAGGGGAACTTAGCTTTGTCGATGGAGGAAGAAGAAATTCTCCAAAGCACCTCTATGCCTCTACTAATCAACGGGCGAGCTGGGAGCGGCAAATCTCTGATGTTGTATTACCGTTTTGCTGATTACTGCAGCCATTACCTGAAGGATTCAAGCAAAGGAAGCTTTCAGTACCGTCCTCTCTTTTTAACCTATAGCCCGAGTCTAGTACAGCAAGCCCGCAGCAAGGTAAGTACAATTTTGCGGGTCAACCATCGTTACCGAGAGAGAGGCAGTGACTTCTCAGAAGGGGAAATTGAGCGATGTCAAGCTTTCTTTAGCACCTTCCAGGACTACCTGTTAAGCTGCCTTCCACCAGAGAGACAAGAACGCTATCAACCGGAGCGATATGTCAATTTTTATCGATTCCGGAGCTGGTACCGCGGCCGCAGTGATGTAGAATTAGCTTGGCATACGATTCGTACTCTGATCAAGGGCTATGGAGTAAGCGACTACTTGGATCCAGATTGCTATCGGGAATTGCCTCAAGCCGACCGCACTGTAAATGTAGAAGTCTTTGATCGAATATACGAGCAAGTTTGGCCGGGTTATCAAGAACGAACTACCTACGGAAGCTACTGGGACGATCAAGATTTGGCTAGGGATGTGTTACAGAATGGTTTTCTTAGATCAATTCACCCAGTCATTTTCTGTGATGAGGTTCAAGACTTTACCCAGCTTGAACTGAATATTGTTTTCTGCTTGTCCCCCTGGGGAAAATATAAGTTGGATTGGGCTATCGAGCGTTTACCTTATGCTTTTGCTGGGGATCCTCTGCAAACTATCAATCCTACAGGATTTCGTTGGGGTGCCCTGAGGAGGTATCTCTACGAGCATATCCGTGCTTACTTGTTGCCCGGCCATTCTCTCGAGATTCCAAGTCCCCGGGAGTTAAAAAATAATTACCGCTGTAGCCCTCAGATTACTCGTTTTAGCAACCTTATCAACTTGTGGCGGCGAGTTCTTAGCAATGATCGGGGGATTTGCCCACAGCAGCCTTGGCGTTTTCAGGAACCGGGGAGGCCAGCTCAAAAGTTTGTACTGGATGGCCAAGACAAGAACTTAACTCAACATGAGCTGAGGAGTATGCTCAGGAACAGCACGGGTACAGTTTGCATCCTGCCTTGTTCTATAGGAGAGGAGCTGGACTACGTGCGCCAAGATCCCGACCTCCAGAGGGTTTTTGCCGAAGAGCTGGAGCAAAATCTCAAGCCGGCGCTGCTGCAGACTGTTACCGCTGTCAAGGGCATGGAGTTCAAAAAGATCATTCTCTACAAGTTTGGCGACTGCTATCGACAAAACTTTAGCCGAAGGCTTAACCACTACGCTCAAGAAGCTGCAGAGAAGGTATCCCTGCAACTACATTATTTTCTCAACCAGCTATACGTTGGTATTACCCGCCCCATCGAAGCCTTAGCTGTTGTGGATACTGCAGCCGGCTGGCGGGAATTCTGGGATCCTGCCTTGGAGATTGACTTTTGGCTCAATCACTCTCATTTGCAGCCCGATCGATCCCAATGGCAAACGCATCCGCCTGTACTGGCCGGCTTCGCTCAAGGCACTGGCATCCAATACTGGACGGATAAAAACTTACAGGATGTGCTGGACTTGGCTCTTGGGTTTCTTAGGCAAGGGGTAGAGGAGGGAAATCCTGAGCTCTTGGAAGATGCGCGCGCCTTTGCTCGGCAGGCAGGCAACCAGAAATTAGAACAGGAATGCCAAGCTTGGATCCTCAAGCTGCAGAGGGATTACGTTTCTGCAGGCCGTCAGTTTTTAAGCTTGGAAAGATCCGCCCTACCCAATAGAAATCTCATCCGAGAAGCCTGGGAGTGCTTTTGGAAGGCAAAAGCTTGGTCAGAGTTGCAGCAGCATCGTTCTACTCACTTTGCCAGGTGCTCCGAGATCCCTAACTACGGTCCTCTGGTGGATTTGATGGTGGTAACCCAAAGCAGCTCTGCCAAGTCCATGGAGCGCTTTCGACAGATAGTTCGAGTGCGAGATTGGTTGAGCGTTGAGGTCAGCCCGAAGCATTCGGATCTGACTTGGAAGGTTTGTGTGGAGAAGTTTTTGGCGGAGCTGGAGGAAGTTTTCGATAACCTAGGGACTTTTTGTCCTAAGCCGGAGGATCGTGAACTTTTTTGGCAAGAGACTCTTGAGGCTTTGAGGGAGCGTTTGGCCTTTCTTGGCCAGCGGCAGCCGTTCGCAGGGCAATATCACAAGATTCTCGGCATCTGTTATTTCCAGCAACAAAAACTTGAGGAGGCAGTTGCCATTTGGGATCAAGGTGGCCAAACGGAGCATTCCCGCTACTACCGAGCCAAGATCCAATTGGAGAAGCCGCCTGGCCAGGTGAGGTGGCTATCCAAAGACCGGCAGGACGCAGCAGTGGTGAGCAAATGGCAGGAGGCGGGACGTCCCCTCGCGGGCGAGTGGGAGGAGTACATCAACGACGTCATTCTCAGCCTGGAGCGCTTGAAAGAGTGGCCGCTGCTGCTGCGAATCCTGATCCGGCGCCGCGAGTGGTGCAGGCTTTGGGAAGTGGTTCAGGCCCACCCACAGGCGTGGCAGCGCGGACATGACTACGAGTTGGTGGCCAGCATGGCTCGAGACATGGAAACCAACTGGGATGAGCTGAGGTGGAAGCTCCCTGGACTGCGGGATTTTCTGCAGGAAGTGGTAAGCAGTGTGCGCGGGGAGCACGCTTGGTGGCTGCAGCCGCTGGAGGTGGGCCTAGCCTACGAGCGACTGGGCTGCTACCGAGATGCGCTCAGGTTTTATGAGCGCTTTGCTGAAAACAGAATCGGTAGAATCCCAAGATGGCAACGCTCTCAGATTCGGCAGCGCTGGCTTTTGGTTCACAAGAAGTACAGAGATTCTCTGCAGGCGGAGGGACGACCGACCGATCTTTTGGCGGAGGAGTTTAGCCGCGCTCAAGAGCGCTGGCGTGAGCAACTGCCCCAGGCAGAGCCCGAGCTGGAGGAATGGGATCCCTGGCCACATGACTTCGTGGAGCACCCCAGCCCTGTTCAAAGTTGGCTGCTGCAGCGGGAGCAAACTGAAGCTCAGAGACTGCAAGTGGCAATCCGCGAGGAACTGAAGCGGCTCAACGAGAGGCAGCTCCAGCAAGTTCATAGCCTGATTCAGCGATTGCTCGGCCCAGGTTGAGAAGGAGTTGGAAGTAGAGCCAACTACCGCAAGATCTGCCGCAGCCGCTCCAGGGCGCGTTGGTTTTCTTCAGGGGTGCCCACCGTTAGGCGCAGCCCGCCGCCGGTACAGCGCACACAAGTTCCCAGCTCTTGCCAGGCCCGCTGCAGATCCTGGGGATCCCATCCTGCCACCCGGAAGTAGAGAAAATTGGCCTGGCTGGGCCACACCCGCACCCCCGGCAGTTCCTGCAGGGCTTGGTAGAGGGCATCTCGTTCCTGACGGATGAGGGGTAGGTCGGCCAAAAACTCCTCGGCATGTTCCAGGGCGATCTGAACGGCCCACTGGGAGATGGCCGAGAGATTGTAGGGCAGGCGGATGGAGTCCAGCACCTGGATAAGCTGCGGATGGCCGATGGCATAGCCCACCCGGTGAGCTGCCAGGCGAAAGGCTTTGGAGAAGGTGCGCAAGATAACCCAGTTGGGGTGCTCCGCCAGCTTGGGCAGGGCCGTGTGCTGGCTGAACTCAAAATAGGCCTCATCGAGGATCACCAAAATCTCGGCGGGCAACCCTTCAACCCACTCCCACTCAGCGGTGCTCAGGCCATTGCCGGTGGGCGAATTGGGATCTACCAAGCACACCACCCGCACCCGCTGCTCCGCTACGGCCTGTTGACACCGCCCCAGATCCAGAGCAAACGTCTCGGGATGGCGGGGCACCCGCACCACCGGGATCCCCAGGCTCTGGGCTAGGATGGCGTACATGGAAAAGGTGGGCTCTGCAACCAAAACGCTGCCCCGCTCGCCCACACAGGTGGCGATGAGCAGGGAGCGGATTAGCTCGTCGGAACCGTTGCCCAGGCTAATCTGGGCCGGATCTGCCCCGGCATAGGCGGCGATGGCCTGCTTGAGGCCCTGGTGATGAGCATCGGGGTAGCGGTTGCTCGGGATCCCTTTTTCCCAGAGGAGGGAGAGTTTCTGCTTGAAGCCCACCGGCCAATCCCAGGGAAACTCGTTTGCATCCAACTTGTCGGCAGCTTGGGGCGGCACGGCATCATAGGGCTTGAGGTGAAGCAAATCCGGGCGCAGATACCGCAAGGCACACATCTCCCCACCCTAACGGAGCAAGGTACCTATAATAGCAGGGCTGACCCGCTTGCCGATGTAGGCTACAGTGTTCCTAACAGGTACGGGGCTGACGGGGCTCGAACCCGCAACTTCCGCCGTGACAGGGCGGTGCTCTAACCAATTGAACTACAGCCCCAGGAGCTGCGAATACCTATTCTGAACTTAGATGAGGATGGTTGTCAATCATGGTATCTAGTCTGGCGGCCCAGGCAGCAACGCTGGTAGAGGAGGCCCCGCAGAACGGGATCCCGACAGCGGCGATGCAGCAGGTGGCGGAGGTGCTCACCCAGGTGGCCCAACACCTGGATCACCTGCAGTACACCACCTTGCGCTACCCCGATGGTGGCTGGCTGACGGTGCGGGTGGTGGAAAGCTCCGCCGGGGCGGACTCCCCCCCAGAACCCGAGCCCCCCGGCCATCTGTGGATCCCGGCCTTTGGCCACCTGGAAGATGCCCAAGCCACGCTGGCGGAACTTCGGCAGCAAGCGCCGGACTTAGAGGCCACCTCCTTTGGGGTTTTGGAGCTGCTGTTTTTGGCCCTGGGCCTTTCCCGCGCCGAAGGCATCGTCTTTTACGACCAGGCAGGGGATCGGCGGCAAGGGAAAGCCGTGGCCTGCCGACCTCTGGCGGAGCAGGTGAGCCAGGCCCTCCGCAGAGGCCTTCCTCCCATAGCCTAAGGCGGGAACGGATCTGCTCTAGCTCAAGATGGCACCCTGGCGGCGGGCGAACTCCCGCAGCTTCCTATCCATCTGTGCCCCTCGCAGATCCGCTTTGTAAAAGCTGGTGAAGCGCTTGCCCTTTTCTTCGGCTTGGCGTGGCAGGGAAGTTCTGCCGCCTGCAGACCAGAGCACCGACCCGGCTACCACCAAAGCCATCCCAGCCGCCCCCAAGGCATAAACCACATTGCGCGTGGCGAGATGGACGAGCAAAAACGCCAGGCTCCCGGCTCCCAAGAGCCCTCCCAGGCCTGCTAGGATCTCGCCCAAGGTTTTGGCCGAGCCGAGGAGCCGGCTCAAAAAGCGCAGCCAGCGGGGTTGCGGTGTGTTGAAGCGGATCCCGCGCAGATCGGCTCCCTGCAGGTTGGCCCCCGAAAAATCGGCCCCCCGCAGGTCGGCGCAGCGCAAGTCGTAACCGGCTAAGTTCTGGTTGGCAAAAGACTTGCCCCGCAGATCCGCCCCCGCCAAAGACGGGATGCGCGGCGGGGTGGCTGGCTTGATCTGCCCGCCGCCGGTGATGCGGCTGGCTTGGCCCAGTTGGGTAAAACCGGTGGTGCTCCCCCAGCCGGTGGGAACCGATCCCAGGGGCAGCATGTCTCCCGCGCCGGGCCGAGGGAGCGGCGTAGGCGAGAACCCATCTGTTCGGGCAGGGGGGGGAGAGGTTGAACGGCGTCTGGTCCAATGGTCGGAGATCAGCAACGGGCTGGAGCCGGCAGTCAAGGGAGAAGGGGGCAAGATGACCGGCGAGGAAGGCGGGCCCTCCTGCACCGGGATCCCTTGCAGAGCCCGCAACGCCTCGGTAGCCGTGGCAAAGCGCTGGCTGATAACCGGGTGCAGCATGCGGCGCAAAATGGCGTCGAACTCGGGGCTGAGCTGCAGGCGATCCGACCAATCCCATTGGCCCGTGTTGTGGTCGTAAAACTTGGCCGGCGACTCCAGGGTCATCAAGTTGAGGCAGGTGGCGGCCAGCGCGTAGAGATCGCTGGCGGGGCCTACCGCCTGGCCGGCCATCTGCTCCGGCGGAGAAAAGCCCAGGGAGCGAATGGCCGTTCCCTCCTCCGACAACGTGTGGCCTGGCCCAAGCTGCTTCACCGCCCCAAAGTCGATTAGCACCAGGCGGCCATCTTCTTTTCGGCGAATCAGGTTGGCCGGCTTGATGTCGCGGTGGACGGTGTTGTGGCTGTGGACATAGCTGAGGATGAGCAGCACCTCCTGCATCACCTGCCGAGCCTGTTCTTCGGAAAAAGGCCCGTTGCGCCGCATCTCCTGGGCAAGCGTGATCCCCTCAATAAACTCCTGCACCAAGTAGAATTTGCCGCCTTCTTGGAAGTGGGCGTAGAGCTTGGGGATTTGCGAGTGCTCCCCCAGGCGCTCCAACACCTCGGCCTCGCGGTTAAACAGTTCCTCCGCCAGCCTGGCCAGTTGGGGCGAATTTTCAGCCGGGCGCAACTGCTTGATCACCCGCCAGGGCTTGGAGGGCATGTCCTCATCGCGGGCCAAGAAGGTGGCGCCAAATCCCCCCTGCCCCAGACGCTTGAAGGCGCGATAGCGATTGCGCAGCAGCAGCGGCTGCCCGCAGAAGGCACAGGTGGAGGCAGCCGGGGGATTTTCCGGCCGCAGACAGTCCGGATTGAGGCAGTAGCAGTTGGGCATATCATTCAGGCGCTACCGGCTGACGTCTAGGTAACCGAGACGGGGCCGATGGGCGGGCAAGCAAGTTGCCAGAGATACATCTAGCCTAGACCAAGGAGAGAAAAATCTTGCGCATCCGCCTCGAACAGGCTGATCCTAGCGTTTGCCCACTTGGGCTCAATCAGAGAAATCGCTTAGATTGTGTCGCTTTGGGGAGCGACACTGGCCCCATCCGAGAGCGGGAGTTCAACTGCCCCAGAGCCAAAAAACCTAGAATTGATCAATACAGTTACCCTTTGCCTTGGCCATGTCTCCATCCTTCTCCGGTGCCGCCATCCGGCAGGCTTTTCTGGATTTCTACGCCCAGCGGGGCCATCAGGTATTGCCCAGCGCCTCCTTGGTGCCGGAGGATCCGACGGTGCTGCTGACCATCGCCGGCATGCTGCCCTTCAAGCCGATTTTCCTCGGCCATCAGGATCCACAGTACCCACGGGTCACGACTGCCCAGAAATGCGTGCGCACCAACGACATCGAGAACGTGGGACGGACGGCCCGCCACCACACGTTTTTTGAGATGCTGGGCAACTTCAGCTTTGGCGACTACTTCAAAAAAGAAGCCATCACCTGGGCCTGGGAGCTGGTGACAGAGGTGTTTGGCCTGCCGCCGGAGCGCCTGGTGGTGAGCGTCTTTCGAGAAGATGAGGAGGCCTTTGCCCTCTGGCGCGATGCGATCGGGATCCCACCCCACCGCATCCGGCGCATGGGGGAGGAGGACAACTTCTGGGCTGCCGGCCCCACCGGCCCCTGTGGCCCTTGCTCGGAGATCTACTACGACTTCAAGCCGGAGCTGGGGGATGAGCAGATCGACCTAGGGGACGACTCTCGCTTTTTGGAGATCTACAACCTGGTGTTCATGGAGCTGAACCGGGACAGCGAGGGCCGCCTCACTCCCTTGGCCAGGCAAAACATCGACACCGGCCTGGGACTGGAGCGGCTGGCTCAGGTGCTGCAGGGAGTCCCCAACAACTATGAGACCGATTTGATCTTCCCTATTGTGCAGAAGGCGGCCGAGATTGCCCGGGTGGACTACTTCCAGGCCAGCCCCGAGCAGAAAGTCTCCCTCAAGGTAATTGGGGATCACGCGCGGGCGGTGATGCATCTCATTGCCGATGGGGTGATCCCCTCCAACGTGGACCGGGGCTATGTGCTGCGGCGGCTGATCCGGCGGATGGTGCGCCACGGGCGCCTCTTGGGGATCGGCGAGCCCTTTACCCTGCCGGTGGTGGAGACGGCCATCCAGTTGGCGGAGGCCGCCTATCCGGAGGTGCGGGAGCGGGAGGCGGTGATCAAGGCCGAGCTGCAGCGGGAAGAGGAGCAGTTTCTCAAGACCCTGGAGCGGGGGGAACGGCTGCTGTTTGATCTGTTTGCCAACGTCACGGCCAGTGGCGCGCCCAAGCAGATCTCGGGTGCCGACGCCTTCAAGCTCTTCGACACCTACGGCTTCCCGTTGGAGCTGACCCAGGAAATTGCCCAGGAGCGCGGCTTTAGCGTGGATGTGCAGGGCTTCGAGCAAGAGATGGAAAAACAGCGGCAGCGGGCCCGCGCCGCCCACCAAACCCTCGACGTCACGGCCCAGGGATCCCTGGACGAGCTGGCCGAGTTTTTAATCGAGACGGAGTTTTTGGGCTACAGCCAGTCTTCTGCCCGCGGCGTGGTGGAGGCCCTGCTGGTGGAAGGGAAGTCGGTGCCCCAGGTAGAGGCCGGGCAGTCGGTGCAGGTGGTTTTGGATCGCACGCCTTTTTATGCGGAGTCCGGGGGCCAAATCGGGGATCGCGGCTACCTGGCCGGCGACGGAGTGTTGGTGCGGGTGGAGGATGTGCAAAAGCGGGGGGATCTGTTTGTCCACTTTGGCCGGGTAGAACGGGGGATCCTGCGGGTGGGGGATCCGGTGCAGGCCCAGATTGACCTGGCCTGCCGGCGGCGCGCCCAGGCCCACCACACAGCCACCCACCTGCTGCAGGCAGCCCTGAAAAAGGTTGTCGATCCCTCTATTAGCCAGGCGGGATCTCTAGTGGCTTTTGACCGGCTGCGTTTCGACTTTACCCTCTCGCGTCCCCTCACCCCCGAAGAGCTGCAGCAGGTTGAGGATCTGGTCAACACCTGGATTGCCGAGGCCCATCCTGCGCAAGTCTCCATCATGCCCCTGGCAGAGGCCAAGGTCAGGGGAGCAATAGCCATGTTCGGGGAAAAATACGGCGCCGAGGTACGGGTGGTTGACTTTCCGGGGGTGTCAATGGAGCTCTGTGGCGGCACCCACGTCAGCAACACTGCCGAGATCGGCCTGTTCAAGATCATCTCCGAGAGTGGCGTAGCGGCCGGGATCCGCCGCATCGAGGCGGTAGCTGGGCCGGCGGTGCTGGAATACCTAAACGAGCGGGATAGCGTCGTGCGGGAGCTGAGCGCCCAATTCAAGGCCAAGCCCCAGGAGATCCCGGAGCGGGTGGCGGCTTTGCAGGCGGAGCTGAAGGCCGCCCAGAGGGCGCTCGAGGAGGCGCGCAGCCAATTGGCCTTGCTGCAGGCAGAGCGGCTCCTGCCCCAGGCTGTAGCTGTTGGCAATCTGCAGATCTTGGCGGCGGAACTGGGATCCACTCCCCCCGAGGCGCTGAAAACTGCTGCCGAACATCTGCTCCACAAACTGGGAGAAGGGGCAGTGGTGCTGGGATCGGTGCCGGAAGCTGGCAAGGTCAGCCTGGTTGCGGCTTTTAGCCCGGCGGTGCAGAAACTTGGTCTCAAAGCGGGCTCCTTTATCGGCGAGATCGCCAAGCTGACAGGCGGCGGTGGCGGGGGGCGGCCCAACCTAGCTCAGGCTGGCGGCAAACAGCCGGAGAAACTGGCGCAAGCCCTGCAGGTGGCCCAGGAGCGGCTACAGGCAGAGCTGTCTTCAGGCTTGGGCAGTTAGGAGCTGCCGCCTTACCCCATAATGAAAGCCGGGGATTTTCCGCGCCAGCCATGACGCCCAACAGCTTGTCCAGTGCCATCGATCTCAGCCAAAAGCGCATCTTGCTTACCGGAGGGAGCGGCTTTTTGGGCAAACACGTCCTGCAGCAGTTGCAACTCCTGGGGGTCAAGCCGGAGCAGGTGCGGATCCCACGCTCCCGCACCCACGACCTGCGCCGCTGGGAGGTCTGCCAAGAGGTGGTGCAGGGACAAGATGTCGTCATCCATTTGGCGGCCCATGTGGGCGGCATCGGCCTCAACCAGGCCAAGCCGGCGGAGCTCTTCTACGACAACCTGATCATGGGATCCCAGCTCATCCACGCCGCCTACCTGGCGGGGGTGGAGAAGTTTGTCTGCGTGGGCACCATCTGCGCCTATCCCAAGTTCACCCCCGTTCCCTTCAAGGAAGAGGATCTCTGGAACGGCTACCCAGAGGAGACCAACGCCCCCTACGGCATCGCCAAGAAAGCCCTGCTGGTGCAGCTGCAGGCCTACCGGCAGCAGTACGGTTTCAACGGCATCTACCTCCTGCCGGTGAACCTCTACGGCCCCATGGACAACTTCGATCCGGAAAGCTCCCACGTGATCCCGGCCTTGATCCGCAAGGTGCATGAAGCCCAGCAGCGGGGCCAGAACTACGTCGAGGTGTGGGGAGATGGCAGCCCCACCCGCGAGTTTTTCTACGCCGAAGATGCGGCTCGGGGAATTCTCCTGGCCACCCAGCTCTACAACAGCCCTGAGCCACTCAATTTGGGCACCGGCGAGGAGATCTCCATTCGGGATCTCATCGCCCTCATCTGCGAGCTGATGGAGTTTCGGGGCGAGATCCGCTGGCAAACCGACAGGCCCAACGGCCAGCCGCGCCGCTGCTTGGACGTCTCCAAAGCCCGCGAGAGGATAGGTTTTGTGGCCAAGGTGAGCCTGCGGGAGGGGCTGCAGCGCACCATCGAGTGGTACCGCCGCCACGCCCCGGCAAACTAGGCAACAACCTGGCTCTCCAGGCGGCCATCCTCCATGTGCAACACCCGGTCGGCAATGTCGAGGATGCGGTTGTCGTGGGTCACCATGAGGATGGTGCAGCCCTGCTCTCGCGCCAACTTCTCCATCAGGGTCACCACCTCGCGGCCCGACTTGCTGTCCAGGGCTGCGGTCGGCTCGTCGGCCAGCACCAACTTGGGGTGGCTGACCAGGGCCCGCGCGATGGCTACCCGCTGCTTCTGCCCTCCCGAAAGCTGCTCCGGGTAGTAGTGGACGCGATCCCCCAAACCCACCGCCGCCAGCATCGCTTCTGCCTGCTGCTGCACCTGTTGAGGAGAAAGGCCGTTGTGCAGCTCCAGGGCCATGCGCACATTTTGGGCCGCCGTCAGGGAGCGCAGCAGGTTGTGGGCCTGGAAGATGTACCCCACCTGGCGGCGGATCTGGATGAGGGTGTTGGGCTTAGCGCCCCGCAGCTCCTGCCCCAACACCCGCAGGCTGCCCTCTTGCACCGAGCGCAAAGCTCCCAGGAGCGTGAGCAGCGTGGTCTTGCCGGAGCCAGAGGGGCCGGTCAACAACACGATCTCCCCCGGCTGCAAAACGAAGTTGATGTCAAAAAGCACTTGCTTGCGCAGGGATCCCTCGCCAAAGTAGTGGTTCACCCCTTCGGCTTTGACCACCGGCTCAACGGCATGTTGGGTGGAAGCGAGGGCAGCTTGATCGAGAAGGGAAGGCAGCATAGGGAGCTCAAAATCTCAAACAACTTGGGTTGACAATTCAATTCAGTAACCGCTTGGGCCATCATCGGAACCGCCGCGATTGAACCATCCAGAAGCCTATTGAAGGGATCCCAGAAGTCTTTGGGCAGTTGATCAAGCTATTCAACAATCCATCTGCCTCCTCCATTCTTGCCAAAACTTAGAAAATGTCGGCGGGATCGGCTGCCCGCAGCCGCCGCACGGCAATGGCCCCCGAGATAAAGCACATGCTCACTGCCAGCAGCAGCACCAACACCGCCCGGTTGAAGGTCATGGCGATCGGCAGCAACGTAGCATTGGCCGTCAAATCGTAGAGCAAAACTGCCAGGGCAAAAGCTGGAATATACCCCAAGCCGGCCAGCAAAATAGCTTCTTGAAACACCACCCCCAACAGGTAAGTATCCGTGTAGCCCATGGCCTTGAGGGTGGCATATTCCGCCAGGTGATCGGATACATCGGTGTAGAGGATCTGATAGACAATCACAATGCCGACGATGAAGCCCATGGCCACCCCCAGGCCGAAAATAAAGCCGATGGCCGTGCCCTCCTCCCAGTAGCTTTGCTCCATATCGATAAACTCTGCCCGCGACAGCACCCGCACATCTTCCGGCAGCAAGGCCCGCATCTGCTGCACCAACGGCTGGGGATCCACTCCCGGCTGCAGCTGCACTACGCCGATATCCACCAGGCCGCGCTCCCGCTGGGGAAAGATGCGCAGGAAGTTGAGGTCGCTGGTGAGGATGGTGCCATCGGCGCCAAAGGTGGCCCCCATCTTGAACAGGCCCCCCACCTGGACGCGGCGGTTGCCTACTTCAGTAAAAACTTCTCGACCGGCCTCAAACCACTCCGGGATGGGGCCAAACTCGCTGCGGGAGCGGCGGTCGAAGAGCACCACGTCTGCTTTCTTGATCTCCTCCAACTTGTCGGGGGTCAGCTCCGGCAACTCCAGCAGGTCGGCAGAGGGATCCACCCCCACCACAAAGATGCTGCGGGTGCGGCGGGTCTGGGGGTTTTTCCAGAGGGCAAAGCCCACATAGACGGGCGAGATGGCCCGTACCCCCTCAAAGCCCAACGCCTGGTAGAGCCGCCGCTGGGAAAAGGTGTTCATGGCAATGAGGGCGTTGGACTGGGGGCTGACCAGGAAGATCTCCCCTTTGAGGGCGACGTGGAAGCGGATGGCGCTTTCCAAGAGGCTGTCCTGGAAGCCCAACTGCATGAACATGAGAATGCAGGCAAAGGCAATGCCCGCCAGGGCCACCAGCAGGCGGATCTTCTCCCGCGTCAACTGCAGCCAGGCCAAGGGGATGCGCCGCCCGATAAACGCTACGCTGAACAGGCCGGACATTCCCCCCTCCTACCCCTCGACCTCGATGGCCACATCCACCTGCAGGTTGGTCAGGCCGGCCACGCGGGCGCTGCTTTCCGGATCCAGGCGGATGTACACCTCCACCACGCGGGCATCCACATCGGCGGCGGGGTCGGTGTTGAGCACGTCTTTTTTGCCGATCTGCAGGCCCACCCGCTCCACCCGGCCCTGCAGCGTTTCTGGCAGCGCGCGGTTGCTGATGGTGGCCCGTTGTCCGGGCCGCACCCGCAGGATGTCGGTTTCGTAGACCTCCGCCACCACCATCATCTGGTCGGTGTTGCCCAGCTCGAGGATCCCTGTGTCGGCAGCGATAACTTCCCCAGGCCGCGTGCGGATCTTGAGCACCTGGCCGGCCCGGGGGGCGCGGATGAGGGTGCGCTCCAGACGGGCCTCCGCCAGCTCCAGGTTGCGGGCCAGGGATCCCAGTTGCACTTGCGCTTGCGCCCGCCTCAGCCCCGCTTCAGCAGCTTGCACCTGGGCTTGGGCGTTGCGCAGATCCCGCTCGCGGGCCAGGCGCAGTTGATCCAGAGTGGCCTCGGCAGCCCGCAAGTCCTCCTGCCGTTGCCGCACCAGCAGAGCTTTCTGGTCTAGCTCCTGCTGTGAGATAGCCCCCTCCTGCCACAGGGCCTGGAAGCGAGCCAGGTTGGCCTCGGCATCGGCCAGCTCCGCCCGAAGGCGCTCCACCACCGCTTCCTGGGATCGGATCTGCATCTGTTGCGGTTCGTCTAGGCGGCTGAGGCGGGTGCGCGCCTCTTCCACTTGAGCTTGGCCAAAGCGGGTCTCGGCCTCCAGCCGGGCGCGGGCTTCTTGGAGTTGGGCAGCAGCATACTCCCGCTCGGCCAGGCGCTCTCGATAGCTTTCCAGACGGGCCAACACTTGCCCCGCCCTCACCCGCTCCCCTTCGGCCACTAGCAGCTCTCCCAGTCGCTCTCCCGGAGGGCCGGCCACCTGCACCACCTCTCCTTCCGGCTCCAGGCGACCCAGGGCGCCAACGCGGGGAGGTAGCCGCGTCTCCTCCGTTGCATTCTCTGATACGGATTGGGTGGCCGCCTGCTGGCTCAGGCCCAGCCAGGCCAGCCCAGTTCCGGCCAGCAATCCAGCTCCCGCAATAGACCAGAGTAGCCGCTGATTCATCGTTCCCTACTCGTTGAGTTTTGCGGTTGAGGTCGGTCGTTACAGTTGCAATTCTTTAATAAATGTAAAGTTTATGGGGCAAGGATGTCCAGGTTTTTCTCATGTGTTTATTTTTCGGGTATTCGTTTTTCTCCGGCTTGTCTTCGGTTGTCGACCTTCGTCGGCTACCTAACCCAAGGGATTCCTGATATGATCTGCCGTGTCCGGGGCCTTTCTGCAGGTGCCGATTTCTAGGTGTGGTGCGAGGAGTGAGGTGGAGTTGCGATGGTGGAAACAGTTGGGGGGAAAGATGCCGTTGCGCCGGCGCCAGCTCGTTCTCCATCTCCGCCTGCGAAAAATTTGGATCCGTTGAACCCGCTACTTCCGGCTTATCATTTTGTCGGGATCGGCGGGGTGGGGATGTCGGCTCTGGCTTACATTTTGGCCAAGCAGGGGTTTCGGGTTTCAGGGTCGGATATTGCCGCCAATGGCCGCACCCGTCGCCTGGAAGCCTTGGGGGTGCGCTTTATTCAGGGGCACACTCTGGAGGGTTTGGCCGGGGATCCCCAGGTGGTCTACTCCAGCGCCATTCGCCCCACCAACCCGGAATTAGCGGCGGCGCTGGA
Source organism: Synechococcus sp. W60.3 (assembly GCF_047502615.1). Lineage (NCBI taxonomy): Bacteria > Bacillati > Cyanobacteriota > Cyanophyceae > Synechococcales > Synechococcaceae > Synechococcus > Synechococcus sp. W60.3. The sequence goes on from NZ_JANSHJ010000030.1 coordinate 17,323, forward strand.
CAAGGGACTAAAGGTTTGGCATCGAGCCGATTTGCTGGCTGCCCTGTTTAACCATCGTCCCAGCATTGGGGTGGCGGGCACCCACGGCAAGACCACTACTAGCAGCATGATTGGCTACATGTTACTGGCGGCGGGCTGGGATCCCACCTTGATTATCGGCGGGGAGATGGACGCCTGGGATGGCAATGCCCGTCTAGGCCAGGGGGAATACCTGGTAGCCGAGGTGGACGAGTCGGATGGATCCCTGGTGCGTCTCTATCCCAAAATTGGCGTGATCACCAATGTTGAGCTAGACCACCCGGATCACTACGCCAATCTGGAGCAGGTGATCCGGGCCTTTCAGCAGTATGGGCAGCAGAGCCAAACCCTGGTGGCCTGTCTGGACTGCCCCAACGTGGCCACCCACCTCAAGGTGGACATCGGCTACAGCCTGGCCGGCCATCCCCAAGCCCAGTACCAGGCCCGTCAGATCCTCTACACTGCCGATTGCACCTCTGCCGAGATCTGGGAAAGGGGATCCCTCCTCGGCCAGCTCCGCCTGCAGGTGTTGGGATCCCACAACCTCAGCAATGCCCTGGCGGCGGTCGCCGTGGGGCGGCAGTTGGGCTTGGAGTTTGCGGTGATTGCCTCGGCTCTGGCCGAGTTTCGAGGGGTGCAGCGGCGATTTGAAGTCAAAGGCGAGGTGGAAGAAGTCACCTTTATCGACGACTATGCCCACCATCCCAGCGAGATTCGGGCCACTCTGCAGGCAGCCCGTCTGCAACAGCGGCGGGTGGTGGCCGTGTTTCAGCCTCATCGCCACAGCCGTTTGGCTGCCTTGTTCCAGGATTTTGCCCGCTGCTTTGGGAATGCGGACGTGGTGGTGATCGTGCCCACGTATGGGGCAGGAGAGCCGGCGCCTGAGCGTTCCGACAGCTTGCGTTTGGCCGTGGCGGTGGCGGAGCACCACCCCCATGTGCGCTATGTGTTGTCTTTGCCGCAATTGCCGGGAGTGCTGACGTCTGTTTTGCAGCCTGGAGATCTCGCCGTTTTTTTGGGCGCAGGGGATCTGAATCAGCAGATAGCCGCTACGATGCGGGCATATGCGGCTCAGGTGAGGGAACAGCCTGGGCAAGCCAAAAATCCAAACTTCAGCTGAAAAGATAGCTGCTTCTGAGGTATTGAATCATGACGACGGCTCCGGTGGTGCCTCAGCGGGACGGTTCCTGTAAGTCTGAGGCGGCAAGTCTTACCGCTGAAGACAGGCTTCTCCCCCGCGGGCCGGCGGCTCTGCTATCTGGACGAATTCAATCGGGGATTCCGTTGGCTCCTCTGACCACCTTTCGTGTGGGCGGCAAGGCCGAGTGGTATTGTGAGCCCCGTAGCCATCTGGAGCTGCAGCAGTGTTTGGCTTGGGCGCGAGCAGAAGGGATCCCCACGACGCTGCTGGGGGCAGGTAGCAATCTGCTCATCAGCGATGCGGGGTTGAAGGGGCTGGTGATCGGTACCCGCCGTCTGCGCGGGATCCAACTGCTGGAAGGGGGGAGAATGTGGGCCGCTGCCGGAGAGCCTTTGGTCAATCTGGCGCGGGCAGCCGCCAAGCAAGGCTGGAGCGGTTTGGAGTGGGCCATCGGGATCCCTGGCACGCTGGGGGGAGCGGTGGTGATGAATGCCGGCGCCCACGGGCGCGCCATGTCGGACGTGTTGGTGGAAGTGCAGATTTTGGATGAAGAGCAGGAGCCCTGCCGCTTAGAACCGGTCGATCTGCAATTTGGCTACCGCCGCTCGCGGCTACAGGACTCTCCTTGGACGGTGACGGGGGCAACGCTGCAGTTACTCCCAGGCCGGGATCCGGCTCAGGTGCAGCGACAAACCCAGCGCCACCTCAACCAGCGCCTAAGCTCTCAGCCCTATCATCTGCCCAGTTGTGGCAGCGTCTTTCGCAACCCCGAAACCTATCCTGCCGGCTGGCTAATTGAGCAGGTCGGTCTGAAGGGCTACCGGATTGGCGGGGCCCAGATCTCCGAGCGCCATGCCAACTTCATCCTCAATTGTGGTCAGGCCAGCGCCAACGACATCTACCGTCTGATTTGCTTGGCCCAAGAAAAGGTTTATCAACGATGGTCGATATTCCTAGAGCCAGAAGTGCGCATTCTGGGATCTTTTGACGATCCTTTGATAAGTTAATTTGGCCTACCCCATTTTTTGATGATTGGATGGTTCTGATCTTGAACTGTCCTCACCAGTCCTTGATGGATTCTCGTTGATTATTTTGCGTCAGTTTATGGTTAGGGCACGGCTACTTTACGTCGCTTAATTGCACAACTAATTGCACAACTCAATCAGTCCCCCACAAGCGCGGAAGAACGCCGCTATTTGATTGGCGGGAACGGGAACACCGCCACGAAGATCTGAACTAGGATCCGGCTTCAGAGCGGCACAACGACTGAAACTCGAAGGGACTCCGCCCGCTACGGGATCCCGAGCAGCCATCGCCAAGTTTCGTTTTTGAACAGGATCCACACCCCTAATCTCATCAAAATCCAGGGTACCCAGCGCTCTCCCTGTTCAGCCAAGATCTTGGCCACTTCCGGTTGCACCGTCAGCCTTTGAGCCATGGCAAACCACAGCCCTTTCATCAAAAAGAAAATTATAGAAAAGAGAGCCAACTGGAGAGGGGTGCTGCCGGCAAACAAAGGAACGTACAAGCTGATGTTATCCCCGCCATTGGCAAAGGTGAGGAGCATGGACAGCAGAGCTGGCGAGGGCAAAAAGAGCAGCCCAGTCTTTGCGGGTGGTCGATCTTGCAGTTTTTCCAGCTCTTTCGACAGGGCTTCTTCCGCTTCAGATCGCCACAATTTCCAGCCGCCCACCGCCAGCGGGATCAGTCCCAGCAGGCCAATGGCAGATGGCGGCAGCACCAGGCCCCCCAAGTACCCCAAAAGGCTGATCAAGATCAATCCTGCCAAGCCCAAGTAGCCCCCCAGCTAAACCTGCCAGCCCTTCCAAGTAGGTTGGATCTGCACCTGGGCAAACAACACAACCAGCACAAAAAAGTCGTCGATGTGGGTGGCAATAAAGGCGAGGATCCCTTCCGCCAGCGTTGTCCAGAAAAGAGGGAGGGGCATGAGCTTAAGAAGTGGGGAAGAGGGCGCCGATATCGACAAGGTGAAGCTGCACCAGCCCGAGGATCGCCAAAGTGTAGGCAGTAGAAGAAGCCAAACTAATAACGAGATCGCGCTTTAGGTTGCGGGGTTTATCCCCTTGCTCAACCACATCAGTAGCGCCAAACTGCATCAGGAGAAGGCCAATCAAGTTGGAAAGCCAGTACCCGGCAAGGGTTCCTCCCAAAAGCCACTGGGGCTGCCACAAGCTGCAGAGGTAGCCAAATCCATAGGCAATGGGTAGGTTGAAGAACAAATCGTTCCACCAGGAAAAGGGCGAGAGCATAAACCCCAAAACCAGTAAAATGCCACCTCGGAACTTCCTCCCCATCGGCTCTGTCTTCCGCGTTGCGTCTCCCTAATGTTACTTCACAGTGCTTCATGACAACCCAGAGAGAATGCCTGGCCCTGCACCTGGGAGAATGGCACGGGCTCTTTTCCGAGTATCGACCCACCGCCCACGGCTGGGAGCTGGTGGGCCAAAAGCGCAGCCTCATCACCTTTGAGGCTTTGGATCGGGACGCAATCCGCCAAACCAATGCCTACTACCCCCTAGAGGGATCCCCTAACCCAACAAGCCGCCAGAGCTGGGTCTATCAAGATTTCTCGCCCGGCTTGCGCTTTTTCCCCGATGGCTCCTTTTCCAACGGGCGGCTGCAGCTGGCACCGTTTGGCGATTTTGCCGTCGAGCAGGGCTTTCTTTGGGGAGAGCGCAAGGCGCGGGTGGTGCAGCAGTGGGATCCCCAGGGCCGCCTGGTGCGGGTGACGGTCATCTTGGAGCGGCGCGGCCAGGTGCTGGATCTTGGGGCCGACTTTCCTGCGCTGACCCAAGCGCAACTGGGAGAGGCCTTGCAAGGGCGATGGCGGGGGATCGCCCAGAGCTTTACGGTTGCTGAGGGCTGGTTTGCCGAAGCCGAGGTGGACTCCTCGGGGGCAGAGTGGTTGAGCAACTGGGATCCCTTGCCGGGAGGGCTGTGGATGGGCGGGCCGGATCCCTTGCCCATCCCCACTCTTCACCGGGATCGCCGCTTTTCCCTCAGCCTGAGCTGGTTTCCGGAAGGGCCGGAGGGCCGCCACCTGCTGCGCCTGGTGCGCGACTACGACGAGGGCGGCGCCTGGCAGCGGGTTACGCTGATGCGGCTGGAGCGGGATCCGGGGTGAGAAAGGCGCAGACCTGGGCAAACACCGTCTCCCGCTCGCAGTCCAAGGTGAGAACGTGGTCGGAGCGCTCCAGCCAATGCAGGGTCTTCTCGGCGGATCCCAGCTCCCGGTAGAGCCACGCCGCCTGGTCGGGATCCACCACTGTATCTTGGCGCGGCTGCAGGATGAGGGTGGGAACTTGGATGCTGGCTACTTCCCCCCTGACCCGCTCGATGAGCTCAAGGGCGCTGCGCACCGCCGTTAGATTGAAGCTGCGCAAATAGGCCACTCTTTCTGCCAACGCGCGGACATCGCCATCCCGAATCGGCAGGCGAAAGCGGGGAACCTCTTCCAAGAGCCAGCCCAGGCTGTTGAGGTACTGCTCCGGGCGAAAGAGATAGTACCAGCGGTGGCGAATGGCAAAAAACGGCGCCAGCAGGACCAATTTGTGGACAGGGTGGGCAAAGGCCAGGTGCAGCGCCAACAGGCAGCCGGTGGAAAACCCCACCAGCGAAAGGCGCGGGTACTCCTGCTGCAGCGCCAGGTAATGTTCCAAAACCCGCCCGTACCACTCCGTCCAGCGGGAAGGGGGCATGCGGGGTGCCGGGCGGTCGTGGCCGGGATAGTTAAACCCCTGCACCGTCAGGCCGGCTGCCAACAGCCGCTCCGCCAGCCACTGCAACTCGTATACGCCACCCCCCAACCCGTGTAGCAGCAGGCAGGCGTGTTCCCCTGCTCCTCGCCACAAAAAGGGTTCGTTACTCAACATAAAAAAATAAAACTCCGTTCCACTTCGCGACGGGATCCCTTGCTAGCCCAAGGTGATATCCAGCAGCATCATCACCACAAACCCACTGATGACCCCAAAGGTGCCCTCCCGCTCCAACCCCTGCCGGTGCGACTCAGGGATGATCTCATCGGAAATGACAAACAACATCGCCCCCGCCGCAAAAGCCATGCCCCAGGGTAGTAGGGGCTGCGCCAGAGAGACCACCGTTGCTCCCAGGATCCCGCCGATGGGCTCCACCAGTCCGGTCAGCAGGGCGATGCCAAAAGCGAACAGCCGCGAGTACCCCTGGCCCACCAGTGACAAAGCCACCACCAGCCCTTCTGGCATGTTCTGCAAGCCGATCCCCAACGCCAACGCCAACCCATCGCCGACTTGGCCGGTAGCGAAACCCACTCCCACCGCCAGTCCTTCCGGGAAATTGTGCAGGGCGATGGCAATGATGAACAGCCAAATCCGTTTCAAATGGGCGCGGTTCTCCCCTTCCACCCCTTTGAAAAAGTGCTCGTGAGGAAAGAGGCGGTGGGCACTCTCCAGGAAGATCGCCCCCAACAACAGGCCTGCCACCATCACCACAGCCGCCCCAAATGGGGAATACCCCAGCGCCATGGCTGCCTCGGTGCCCGGCACCAGCAGGGAAAAAGAGGTGGCCGCCAACATCACCCCACCCCCAAACCCCAGCAGGATCCCTTGTACCCTCTCCGAGAGCGAGGGAAGAAAAAGGGCCGGCAAAGCCCCCAGCCCCGTCGCCAAGCCGGCGATAAAGCTAGCCAGGGATCCCATCCCAATTGGATGCACAAGCCAATCTCCACAAAGGCCGAATGCTTTTCAATTCTCCTCCCTTTCCAACGTTGTGTGAACATTGCTGGCTCGAGCGGCATAGGCGAGGTTCTGAAAGTTGGCTTGGAGCGCCAGATTTTGTGCTTACAAGCAAGGTACCTAAGAGCAAGTCTGAAGGAGCTATTCCCTAGTTGGAGTTTGCCAGCTAAGCCAAGGTTTATTACAATTAACTGTAAATTGCCTCGGCGCAGAAGCGTCCTGAACAGCAATTGGACTGGAGTACACTGCAGCAAGACAGGTCGATAAAAACTAAAGTCAAGTCCGATAGTGATGAGGAGTGAGAGAGCGATGAAGAAAAAAGCAGTTACAACTCTTGTGGCCTTGAGTCTAGGAGCGGCCTGTCTAGGACTGACCGGCTGCGGTGGAGGCGGAAGCGGTGGGACGACAGTGCCTACACCTACACCGACTCCAACTCCGACACCCACCCCAACTCCGACACCCACCCCAACCCCGACACCTACGCCCACAACGGGTGCCCCGACTTTTGCCAAGGCATTTAGCCCCACCTCGGTAGATGCCGGCCCTAATGCCACAACAACTCTGACCTACACGATCACCAACACAGCCGCTCTGCCGCTGACGGGTCTAGCTTTTTCCGACACCTTGCCTAACGGTTTGGTCATTGCCAGTCCCAATAACCTGAACAATGGCTGTGGGGGGACGGTGATAGCTTCACCAACAACCACTTCCATCTCGTTGGTCAACGGCTCATTGGCAGCCAACGCTAGCTGCACCATCAGCCTGGATCTTCAAGTTACAGCCACGACAGCGGGATCCCTGACCAGCCCCGCGGTAACCCTGAGCAGCAACCAAGCGCCTAATGCCACCGCTGCGGCTATCAACCTAACGGTAACGGTGCCAGCTCCCACCTTTACCATGGCCTTTGCTCCCAACCCGCTTAGCCCAGCTCCCCTTATTGGCACCGGAAATTTGACGTTTATCATCACCAACAACGCTGCCATTCCATTGACGGGCTTGGCCTTTAACCACAACTTGCCGGTAGCGCCGGCTGGTGGTTTGCAAGTTGCCGGTGCGGGGACTTCTACATCGTGCGGCTCCCCCACTCTCGTACCCCCGCCGCCAGCGACGCCTACGAACGCCACCATTCAATTCACCGGAGGATCAGTAGCCCCAGGACAAACTTGCATAGTGGACATCCCTGTCCAAACGGCACCTCTGACCTCACTCGGCACCTACACCTACCTCAACTCCCCGGTGACGTTGACCAGCAATGAGGCTGCCCCTGTTACAGCAGGGCCGGTAACCTGGACGGTTGTCCGGTAACCTGGACGGTTGTGGCGAATTAGTCCTTCAAAAGCAGCTCGGCAATTTGAATGGCGTTGAGGGCCGCACCTTTGCGGATTTGATCCCCGCACAGCCACAGCTCCAGGGCCTTGGGCTCGGAGATATCCTGGCGGATGCGGCCCACGGCCACTTCGTCTTTGCCGGCTACATCAATGGGCATGGGGAAGCGGTTGCGTTCCCAGTCTTCGATGAGCGCCACTCCAGGGGCTTGGGCCAAGAGTTGCCGAGCCTTTTCTACAGGAAAGGGCTGTTCAAACTCCAGGTTGAGGGCCTCGGCGTGGGTACGTAGCACCGGCACCCGCACACAGGTAGCTGTCAGCCGCAGGTTGGGGGATCCCATAATCTTGCGGGATTCGTTGACCATCTTCATCTCTTCCTGGCAGTAGCCGTTTTCTTGCAGGGGGCTGTTGTGGAGGAAGAGGTTGAAGGCAATGGGATAGGGGAACACCTGGGGCTGCAACGGCTGCCCCTGGAGGTAGGCGCGGGTTTGCTCTTGCAGCTCCACCATGGCGCGGGCCCCGGCCCCACTGGCCGATTGATAGGTGGCGGCCACCACGCGGCGCAGGGGGATGTGGCGATGCAGGGGGTAGATGGCCACGCACATTAGGATGGTGGTGCAGTTGGGATTGGCAATGATCCCTTGGTGACGGAAGGCTTCCTGGGGGTTGACCTCGGGCACCACCAGCGGGACATTGGGATCCAGGCGAAAGGCGCTGGAGTTGTCAATCAGCACCGCCCCCGCCTCGACGATGGTTCTGGCCCAGGTTTTGGAGACACCGGCTCCGGCAGAGGCCAAGACCAGGTCCAGACCCCGAAAGGACGCTTCTGCAACCGGCTCCACCGGGATCCGTTCTCCCTTGAAGGTCAAGTAGGTGCCCGCCGAGCGGGGCGAGGCCAACAGCTTCAGCTCTGCCACCGGAAAGCGGCGCTCTTCCAGCAGCTTCAGCAGCTCCACTCCTACGGCTCCTGTGGCCCCTAGGATGGCTACCCGTTGTTGCCGTCCCATGCTTTCTTGTCCTCAGCTTTTCCTAATTCTAGGGTTCCAGAGGTGGCTGTAATCGAGGCCAAAGCAGCCTGCACCTCTGCCAGCTCGACTTGATCGGTCAGCTCCGCTTGGCCGATGCGGCGGGGCAGAACGAAGCGAATCCGCCCCTGTTTGACTTTCTTGTCGGCCTGCATTGCCTGCAGCACTGCCTCCCAAGGGATCCCGGCGGGCCAGTGGCTGGGCAGCCCTGCCCTTTCGATAAGGCGTCGCTGCCGCTCGGCCTCAGCCGCGCTCCACCACCCCAGGCGACGGGCGATCTCCCCCGCAGCCACCATGCCAATGGCCACCGCCTCCCCGTGCAGGTAGCGGCGGTAGCCGGTAACGGTTTCCAGGGCATGGCCGAGGGTATGGCCGTAGTTCAAGATGGCCCGCAGGCCCCCTTCCCGCTCGTCCTGTTGCACCACCCAGGCTTTGCACTCGGCACAGCGCCGCAGCAGATAGTGCAGATCCGCAGGGGCAAAATCGGCGTAGCGCCTCAGCCTGGGCCGGTCTTGCAAAAACTCAAATAGGTCGGCAGCCTGGATGACGCCGTATTTGATGACTTCCGCCAGGGCCGAGGTAAATTCCCGCCGGGGCAGGGTCTGCAACAGCGTTGGGTCGATCCACACCAGGCGCGGCTGGTAGAAGGCGCCGATGAGGTTTTTCCCGCCAGGATGGTTGACGCCGGTCTTGCCGCCGATGGCCGCATCCACCATGGCCAAAAGCGAAGTGGGCACCTGGACAAACGGGATCCCGCGCAGCCAAGTGGCGGCGGCAAACCCCACTATGTCGCCAATGACCCCCCCTCCTAGAGCCACCAAGGTGGAGGAGCGCTCCAGGCCAAAGGCTAGGGCGGCGTCGTAGATCTTGGCCACCGAGCGCAGGGTTTTGTAGCATTCGCCGGCAGGCAATAGGCAGAGGTGGGCGGCAAACCCCGCTTGTTGCAGCCCCTGCAGCAACTTCTCGGCAAAGTGTTTGGCAATGCCGGGATGGCTCACCACCAGAGCCCTGCCGGAAAGCCCTCTAGCTCGCATTTGGGATCCCAGCTGGATGAGGCTGTGGCCAGGGGGGCCTTCGGCAGACTGGAGGAGAATATCGTAGGAGCTGTGGGGAAGCTTGACAGGGATCAGATAGGGATCCATGCGTGTCGGTCCTGGGGGGCGGGATCCAGTGTGGCATGTTCTGCTCCCGTCTGCTTGCTGCAGGCATTGTCCTTGGGGTCTGAAAGCCCAGGGGATCCTGCTAGGGGTTGGGGTCAACTGGCTGCGGCTCCGACTGGGGAGTGAGGGTTTCCAAATCCGGCAGAGCTGTTCCCGCCGGCGAGGCCGAGTCTTCCTGGGCCAAGTCCTGCAGGGCGGCTTGGGCCGGCTGAAATTGCGGATCCAGCTCCAGACAGCGCTGCAAGCTGGCTTGGGCGGCTGCTCGCTGGCCGGCCCGCAGTTGAATCAGCCCCAGGGTATGCCAAAAGGCGGGCCGCTGGGGATCCAGGTGCGTGGCCTGTTGGGCGTCTGCCAGGGCAGGTTCCAGCTTCCCCAATTTCAAGGCTTCCCAGGCGCGGTTGTTGAGGGCCACAGCATCTTCTGGGGTGAGCTGCAAAACCCGCGAGTAGGCTTGCACAGCTTGTTCGGGATCCCTCAGCTCGCTGTAGATCAACCCCAGGGCAAACCAGCCCCAGGGATCCCGTTCGTTGAGGTGGATCATCTGCTGGCAGGCGGCACGGGCTTCTTCCAGCCGGCCCAGGCGCCGCAGGCCGGTGATCTGGCCAAACCAGCAGGCAGAACTGCCGGGACGCTGCTGCACCAATCGCTGGAAATGCCGTAGGCTGGCCTCATATTGCCCCAGCTCCTGCTGAGCTACCGCCAAGGCATAGCGGGCTGGAAAGTGCTCCGGCTTGATCTTGAGGGCTTCCTCGAAGTGGATACAGGCTTCTTTCAGGTAGCCCAATTTCTGGAAGGCCACACCGCGGGCGTACCAGCTTTTGTAGTTGTCGGCATCGTAGCGCAGGGCGCGTTCTAGAGCCTTGCTGGCCAGCCGATACTGCCCCAAGCGCAGCAGGGCCACCCCCAAGTTGTGCAGGGTGATGGGATCCCGGCGACGCAGCCGCAGCGAGCGCTTGTAACACTCGACAGCCGAGCGCAGCCGGTGGCAGTGGAAGAGGGCATTGCCTTGGTAGCGCCAAACCCGCGCACTTCTGGGGTTGAGCTTCAAAACCCGCGCAAAACTAGCCGCTGCCGAGCTGGGCCGCCGCAGCCGTCGCAACACGATCCCACGGGCCAGCCAGGTGCGGGGCTGCTTGGGGTTGTGGCGCAGCGCTTTGTTCAGGCTGTTCAGGGCCAGCTTAGACCGCTTCAGTTGCAGCAGGCGGATGCCGCGGTTATGCCAGGCCAGAGCATCTTCCGGGTTGCTCTCCAGCACCTTGTCGTAGTTAACCACCGCCGACTTGTACTGCCCCAGGCGCCCCAGAATCAGGGCCAGGCGCAGCCGGGTTTCTTCGTCGTAGGGGTTGATGCTCAGGGATCCGTTGTAGCTGTCCACCGCCTCGCGGTAGCGGGCCAGCTGCACCAGCACATCCCCACGGCGGCTCCAAGCCAGGGCGAAGTTGGGATCCATGTTCAGAGCCCGGTCGTAGGCGGCCAGGGCTTCCGTCAGGTTGCCGCGGCGACGCCAGTCTTCCCCCCGCTCGAATTGGATGTCGGCACTGTTCCACTGAAACAGCCGCTGAATGAACTGCAAAATGGCGATCTGACGCGCTCCTTCTTCTGGCGTGGCGGAGGGGGTTTCGCCCGTGGCAATGCGCAGGATGGCCATCTGGATGGCCCGCAAAAAGGCCTGAAATCCCCGCACCTCTTCATCTTCCAGGGACTCTTTCCCCTCACGGCGGCGGTATTGCAGCCGGAACCGCTGCAGATCCCCGGGGGCAGGGAAGCTGGGATCCAAAAAGTGCATTAGCTCCAGGGCCCGGTACTCAAACAGCACCGGATCCTCTTCTGAGCCAGTAAAATCCAGCAGGGGCGCCTCTTCCAGGGGGCGGGGTAGCTCAGTGGGGGTGTGCAGCAGCGTCAGCAGGCGCTGGTTTTGTCGTGCCGGGGCATGGGGAAACCCGCTGTACAGCTCATCCCTTGGCCAGGGATCGGCAACCCACTCTGGAGAGGCCACCACTCCCACCCAGCGGCATTGTTCGATGGCCAGTTGCAGCTCCAGCTTGCGATTATCCCCCGGCTGCAGCATCCAGCGGTCAAACCAGACTTTGAAACCCTCGCGATCCAGCCGCTCCGCCAGTTGACGCGCCCACCGGGCTTGCTCTCGGTGGTAGCGCAAGAAAAGGTCGAACTTGTAATGCTCTGAAGACATGAACGCCCGCTCGCTGCTCTTCTCCAGCTTATCTTTGCGTTATCGCTGCGCGATGCTTTCACAAACGCAAACGCACTAGCGGTGCGGGGCACTGCCCTCCACCGAGTCTGGGGCAAGGAGCAAACCTTATCCCTACGCGACGCTTCTGCGAATGGCGATGATGAGCGGACAACGATAGGCGATAGTTGGTGCAGGGCTTGAAAGGAGGGAGCACATGCTGGGCGGAGTTTTGGCGATTGCGGCTGCGATTGGCTTGGTGGTCTTGCTGTTGGAAGCGATTCGATATCGCCGCTGGGGATCCGTTCGCCGCTGGCAACCGGCAGTGGGGCTGGGCTTGGTGGCCTTGGCGGCGCTGGGGTGCTGGCTGGGTCAGTTGCCGGATCTGATCCCCCTGACTTTGTTGTTGGGGGGCC
>NZ_JANSHJ010000084.1:0-1008 GCF_047502615.1 Synechococcus sp. W60.3
TCGTCTCACCGCCTATCCTCCATCCCGCCAAGCTGCGCTGTGGCGGGAGTACCCCGGAGGTTCTGATGGAGAATATAGCCTCGAGGAGCAGCGACTTATCGAAGATCTCATCCGCTTCGACTGGCCGGAAGACCAGGGGAAAGATCTCGCTCCCCTGTCCCCTGAGAGGAGCTGGCGGCCCAGCTGCAGCGGGAGTTGCGGGAAGATTTCCTGCGCACGGCGGTGATGACAGCCGTTGCCGACGGGGTATATTCCGAGCCGGAGGACCGTCTGTTGCACCAATTGGCCGCTGCCTTCGGACTGGAGCTTCCCCAGCTCCACCTGCTCGGGGCCACGCTGGTCAATAAGGGCGCCACCTCGCCATTGCCGGCAGAGGCTCAGGCCGAGAGCGGCTATACCGACCTTTTGGCTCCCTTGCAGAAGTGGCTGGACGGCATCCAAGTCTGCGACGCGAAGGTAGCCCGCTTCTTGTGCCGTATGATCCCCGGCCAGTGCCCCTTTGAGCGGGAGGTGGTGCTGTTTGGCCGCAAGGTGATGCACATCCCCCCATGTGCAAGCTCAACCCTCTCTACGACCAGGTGGTGGCCTTGCGCTGCCGTGCCCTCTCCTTCCTGGCAGAAGCCGGGGAAGACATCAGCCAGTACACAAAAGGATAGCTTGGTAGCCCCGCACTTTAGTGCAGGGCGGAAAAGCCCGCTAGCCACTTTAGTCGCTTACCCATGATGTGGGCCGTTGATATAGTTTTGAATTACCTCAGCCCTAGCATTCCCCGCGGTACAGAAACAATAACTTCTGCTCCAAACGCTAGGCAGTTTTCGCAGGTTAGCAAACTCCTGCCTTAAATATTTAGAAGCTCTACTTTTGAATGCTTTACGAAGCGATGGGCAAGCTATGGTGAGCTTTGCGCTGAGATGGCGAGAACCCAAAACAAGCACTTTATCGCAATGTATGTTTCCGCCGCACAACAGACGTGTAAGTCTGTAGCTGGAGTGGGTCTATGCCAAGCCT
>NZ_JANSHJ010000004.1:0-768 GCF_047502615.1 Synechococcus sp. W60.3
CGCTGGATCCCTCTTTCTTGCGCATGCTGATGGTGCGCTGGCTGTTTTCTTCCCAAAGGCGGGTCTCTTGCACGATCCGCTCGCCCGCCTCCACAACCTTGACCTGGCGGTTGAATTCGTACTCGATGGCCCGTTGGATGGCGTTGAAGGAGTTCATGTTTTTAATTTCCACCTTCGTGCCAAAGGTCTGGGATCCCAGCGGACGCACCGAGATGTTCACATCACAGCGCAGGGATCCCTCCTGCAGGTTGCCATCGCACAGCCCGGCATAGCGCAGGATGCGGCGCAGCTCTTGCACATACTCGGCTGCCTCTTCCCCGCTGCGGATGTCCGGCTCGCTGACGATCTCGATGAGGGGAACCCCCGCCCGGTTGAAATCCACCAAAGAGTAGCTGGATCCCGATAGGCGGTCGCTGCCAGCGTGGACCAGCTTGCCCGCATCTTCTTCCATGTGCAGACGGGTGATGCCGATGCGCTTGGTACGACCGTCGCTGAGCTGGATCTCAATCCAGCCGTGGGTAGCAATCGGCAGGTCGTATTGGGAGATTTGGTAGTTTTTGGGCAAGTCGGGGTAAAAGTACTGCTTGCGGTCGAACTTGCTGTAGGGGGCAATGGTGCAATTCAAGGCCAAACCCGCTTTGACCGCGTACTCCAGCACCTTTTCGTTGAGCACCGGCAGGGTGCCGGGCAGGCCCATGCAGATGGGGTCAATCTGGGTGTTGGGGGGAGCGCCAAAGGCCGTCGCGCTGCTGGAGAAGATCTTGGAGC